>CALMPQ010000431.1 GCA_937872005.1 uncultured Propioniciclava sp. | reverse complement strand
CATGCTCCTCGTCGGCGGCGGACTCACCCTGGACCCACCGCAGGTATGAAGAGCCACAAATCTGGGCCCGAATTACGAGACGACCTCGTTGCGCAAATTGCCCGCCGGTCAGCCGAGGCGGACGAGCCGGTCGCACCGTGCCACGACCGCCGGGTCGTGGGTGATCACCAGCAGCGGGCGCCCCGCCGCTGAAGCCCAGATGTCGTCGAGCAGTGCCTCGGCGGTCTCGGGGTCGAGGTGCTCGCTGGGCTCGTCGAGCACGAGCACCTGCGCGTCGCCGACGACGAGCCGGGCCAGCGCCAGCCGTCGGGCCTCGCCGCCCGACAACGCCGTGCCCGCCTCGCCCACGACGCGGTCGGGGGCGACGTCGAGCCTGACCCGCTCCAACGCCGCCTCGACCTCGGACGCCGACGCGTCCCGATGGCCGATCTTCACGTTCTCGGCAACCGACGTCGAGAAGACGTGGGCGTCTTGGGCGAGGTAGCCGACGCGGCCCTGCACGTCGACGGTGCCGGAGGCGGCCGGGATCAGCCCCAGAACGGTGGCCGCCAGCGTCGTCTTGCCGACCCCCGAGGGGCCGACGAGGGCGACCGACTCGCCGGGGCCGATCTCGAAGGTGATGCCCCGGGCGAGTGTCTCCGCCGCCGGCCACCCGATGGCCAGGTCGTGGACGGCGAAGCGGGGGGCGTCCGAAGTGGTGCCGGCGGCGCGGTCGCCGGAGCCGACGGGTGGGGCGTCCAGCACCTCGCGGACGCGGGTGAGTGCGGCGCGGGCGCGCGTCCAGGTCTGGGCGGCCTTGGTGAAGTCGTTGAAGACCTCGTGCAGCGCCAGCGGAACCAGGGTCAGCACGGCGAGCATCGTGTGGTCCAGCGTGCCGGCGCGCACGGCCTCGGTGCCGAACCACAGCCCGGTGATGACCGCCAGGCCGGCGGCGAGGGTCTGCACAGCCGTGGCCAACCCCCGTGTCCAGGCGGCGCGGGCGTCGATGGCGCGAAGGTGGGTGTCGGCGTCCGCCAGTCGGGCCAGCGCCGCACCGTCGGCCCCGTAGGCGACCAGGTCGGGAGCGGTGCGGGCGATCTCGTGCACCACATTCGCCAACTCACCACGCGCAGGAACGGCCGCCGCATCGGCGCGCGCTGACAGCCGGGCGGCCAGCCAGGGGGCGAGCGCCCCCGCGAGCAGGGCCGAGGCGAGCAGCGCGAGTGCGGCCGGCCAGGCGAACACGCCGATGACCAGGGTCGTCGCCAACAACACGAACAGTCCGGACAGGAACGGCAGCAGGACGCGGACGACGAGGTCGAGCACGGCGTCCACGTCGGCGACGACGCGGGTGAGCAGGTCGCCGCGGCGGCGCCCGAGCAGGGTCGTGCGGGCGAGGGTGGCGTAGGTCTCCAGGCGCAGCGCCGACTGCAGGCGCAGGCCGATGTCGTGGCCGACGAGGCGCTCCAGGTAGCGGAACAGCCCACGCGCGATGCCGAACGCCCGCACCAGCACGGCCGCGGCGGTCAGGTACATGACCGGCGGGTGCTCGCCCGCGCGGGAGAGCAGCCACCCCGACACACCCATCAGCGCGACCGACGAGAGGGAGGCGAGCGCCGCCAGGGCCACGGCGAGCCCCAGGCGCGGGAGCCCGGCCGGGGTGGCGCGCAGCAGACGGGCGAGCAGGGCGATCATCGCCGGCCTCCGATCGTGACCACGCGGTCGGCCTCGGCCAGCACGGCGGGCCGGTGCGACACCACGACCGCCGCCACCCCGGTGCCGCGCAGGCTCCGCAGCAGGGACGCCTCGGCGTCGGCATCCAGCCCTGCCGTGGGTTCGTCGAGCAGGAGGAGGCTCGCGCCGGCGTCGATGCGCAGCAGCGCGCGGGCGGTGGCGACACGGCGGCGCTCGCCGGCCGACAGGCCCTCGGCGTCGTCGCCCACCGGACGCCGCGGGTCGAGGTCGGGCGCTCCGGCGCGGGCGAGGGCATCGGCGATGGCCGCGTCGGTGGCCCGAGGGTCGCCGAGGCGGACGTTGTCGGCGATCGTCCCGGCGACCATGCCGGGGTTCTGGCCGACGAAGGCGATGGCGTCCCCGGGCGGCGTCGTCACCGACCCCGTGGTGGGGGAGAGGAACCCGACCAGCGCGTTGAGCACGGTCGTCTTGCCACCGCCCGAGGGCCCGGTGAGCACGACGAACTCGCCCGGGGCGACGTCGAAGGAGGCCCCCTCGACAGCGGGTTCGGAGGCCCCGGGGTAGGTGTGGCCCAGGTCGCGCACGGCGACCACGGCGCCCCCGGGTGCGCCGACACTCACCTTGGTCACCGGGGCAGCGGCCCCCTCGATCACCGCGAACGCCTGCTGCGCGGCGGCCATGCCGTCGGCGGCGTCGTGGTAGTGCACGCCGACCTGCCGCACCGGCAGGAACGCCTCGGGCGCGAGGATCAGCACGAACAGCGCCGTGGCGAGGTCGATGTCGTGGTGGACCACCCGGAACCCCACGGTCACGGCGATCACGGCGACCGACAACGTCGCCAGCACCTCCAGCACCAGCGCGGACAGGAACGAGATGCGCAGCGTGCCCATGGTTTCTGAGCGGTGGGCGTCCTCGGTCTTGCGCAGGCCGATGGCCTGGGCCTTCGCCCGGCCGAACACCTGCAGGGTGGGCAGTCCGGCGACGAGGTCGGCGAAGTGGCGGGCGAGGCGTTGCTGGGTGCGCCAGCGCTTGGCGGTGCGAGCCTCGGTGGTCCAGCCGACGAGGGCCATGAAGATCGGGATGAGCGGGATCGTCAGCGCCACGATGATCGCCGAGGTCAGGTCGGCGGTCAGGATCGCCACGCCCACGACCAGGGGCACGGTCACCGCGAGCAGCAACTGGGGCAGGTACTTGGAGTAGAACCCGTCGAGGGCGTCGAGCCCGACGGTGACGAGGTTCACCAGCCCGGCCGACGACGTGCGGTCATCGAGCGGGGACGCCAACCGTGCGGCCACCACGTCCCGACGCAGGCGCGACTTGACGGCGGCCGCGGCCCGGTGGGCGAGCAGGGTGTTCAGCCAGGCCAGCAGGGCCTTGCCGCCGAAGATTGCGGCGAGCGTCGCGATGACGATCCCCAACGCCGGCCACGCGCCCGACCCCGGGACGGGCGTGAGGTAGTCGACCCCCGGCGCCGCGTCGAAGACGCCCGCGATCGCCCGCGACAGCACCCAGGCCTGGGCGACGGTGAGCGCGGCGGTGACGGTGCCGATCAGGACGCCCCCGGCCAGGTACCAGCGGGTCGCCATCCCCCGGCGCAGCAGCCGCGGGTCGATCGGTCCCGGCGCCTTGGCGGGGGCGGGCGCAACGGAAGGGACGGCGTCCGATTGGACGCCGCCCCTCGCGTTGTCGATGTCAGGCACCCCCACAGACTAGGCGGCGACCGTCACGTCGTCGGGGATGTTCTTCGTGCTGATCGGCTTGCGGAACGTCCAGATCGCCCAGGCCTGGTAGGCCAGCACGATCGGCACGAACACCACCGCGGCGCCCGTCATGATCGTGAGCGTCAGCGGGGTCGAGGACGCCGTGGTGACGTCCAGCGGCACCGCCGAGTTGGTGCTGTCGAAGCCCATCCCCGGCCACATGCGGCCGAAGATCCACACGGCGACGAACAGGATCGTGGCGAACGTCCCGACGAAGGCCCAGCCCTGACGGCCGGCGCGGATGGCCAGCCACGAGGCGATCAGCCCGGCGGCGGCGAGCACGGTCAGCAGCCAGCCGACGATGCCCCAGCCGTGGGCCAGGTTCGCCCACACCAAGTAGATCGCGCCGCCGACGATGGCGACGAGGCCGACCTTGGCCGAGAAGGCCTTGGCCCGGTCGTGCACGACACCGCGGGTCTTCAGCGCCAGGAAGTTGGCGCCGTGGAACAGGAACAGCACCACCAGCACGATGCCGCCCAGCAGGGCGAACGGGCTGAACAGGCTCCAGAAGCCGCCGGTGAACACGTGCAGGTG
>CALMPQ010000430.1 GCA_937872005.1 uncultured Propioniciclava sp. | reverse complement strand
AAGCTCCAGCCCGGCCGCGTCGACCTGACCACCGACGCCGTCGTGCGTTCGCCGCTGGCCAAGGTCGAGTACACCGCCGGACGCCGCCTCTACGGCAACGTCGACGGCAAGCTCATGTACAGCTTCGACCGCGCCACCACCGACGAGACGCTGCGCCCCTACATGTGGGCGACCCTGAAGCGGGTCTGAACATGACCCGCGTGCTGAACGAGACCGGCCCCGACGCGGGCGTGGCCTGGCACCACGGCGACCCTCTGCGTGAGCAGCGGCGGCTCGAGGCCGGCGAGGCGACGGTCGACCTGTCGCACCGGCCGGTCTTCACGGTGTCGGGCCCCGACCGGCTCACGTGGTTGCACGCGTTGACGTCGCAGGCGTTCGAGGGGCTCGCGCCCGGGCAGCACACCACCGCGTTCATCCTCGACCCGAACGGGCGCATCGAGCACGTCTTCGGCGGCGTCGATGACGGCGAGACCTTCTGGGCGCACACCGAGCCGGGCCACCTGGACGGCCTGCTCGCCTGGTTGCGTCGGATGGTCTTCGCCTCGCGCGTGGAGCTGGAGGACCGTTCCGCCACCCATGCGATGGTCATCGCCGCCGGCGGGCCGCGGGTCGTCGCTCGTGACGAGCTGGACGCCGTGCTGGGGGACGTGCGGGCCGGGACGTGGGCGTCCGAGGCCGTGCGCATCGCCGCCGGTCAGCCGCGGGTCTTCCTCGACACGGACGAGAAGACGATCCCCAACGAGGTCGCGATGCCCGAGGGTGACCGGCTGGGCGCCGGCGTCCACCTGCACAAGGGCTGCTACCGCGGGCAGGAGACCGTCGCCCGGGTCCACACCCTTGGACGCCCCCCGCGCCGGCTGACCCTCCTCCTGCTCGACGGGTCGGAGGAGCGGCTGCCCGAGGTCGGCGCCGACGTGCTGGCGGACGGCCGCGTCGTCGGCCGGATGGGCACCTCGGCGATCCACCACGAGCTGGGGGCCATCGGGCTGGCCCTGGTCAAGCGGAACACCCCGGTGGACCTCCCGCTGGAGGTCGAGGGGATCGCCGCCGCCCAGGAGGTGCTGGTCGACCCCGAGGTGGGCCTGCACGTGCGACCCCGCCTGCGCTGAGGGCCGCACCGCTAGGCTCGCGGCATGCGCGGCATCATCCTGGCCGGGGGGTCCGGCACCCGGTTGCACCCGATCACGAAGGCGACGTCGAAGCAACTCGTGCCCGTTTACGACAAGCCGATGGTGTACTACCCGCTCTCGACGTTGATGTTCGCCGGGATCCGCGACGTGCTGGTGATCACCACCCCGCACGAGTCGGAGGCCTTCCAGCGGCTGTTGGATGACGGGTCGCAGTTCGGGGTGGGCATCAGTTACGCGACCCAGCCCGAGCCGAAGGGACTGGCGCAGGCGTTCACGATCGGCGCCGACTTCGCGTCCGGCGCCAAGTGTGCGCTGGTGCTGGGCGACAACATCTTCTACGGTCCCGGCCTGGGTCGGCAGTTGTCGCGGTTCTCCGACATCGAGGGCGCGGCCGTGTTCGGCTACTGGGTGGCCGACCCCACGGCCTACGGCGTGGTCGAGTTCGATGCGGCGGGCAGGGCGATCTCGATCGAGGAGAAACCGAAGGAGCCGAAGTCGAACTACGCGGTGCCCGGCCTGTACTTCTACGACGAGCAGGTCACCGACATCGCCGCGAACCTGGCTCCCTCAGCGCGGGGGGAGTACGAGATCACCGACGTGAACCGGGTGTATCTCGAGCAGGGCACCCTGCAGGTCGAGGTGCTGCCACGCGGGACGGCGTGGCTCGACACGGGCACGTTCGACTCACTGAACGACGCCTCGAACTTCGTGCGGACGATCCAGGCCCGGCAGGGCCTCCAGGTCGGGTGCCCCGAGGAGGTCGCCTGGCGCCAGGGCTTCCTCACCGACGACGAACTCCGCGAGCGCGCCGAACCCCTCGTCAAGTCGGGCTACGGCCAGTACCTGCTGAACCTGCTCGCTCAGGCGAGGTAGGCGACGAGTTCGTCGTCGGCGTGGGTAGGGGTGTAGCCGGTCGCCTCGATCCTGGTGAGGTCGAGGGTGCTGTGCGCCGGGCGGGGTGAGACGGTCCTGCCTGCGGCGAAGTCGGCAGTGGATTGCCGGGTGACGCGGTCGGGGTCGTGGCCGACGAGTTCGTAGACGCGGCGGGCGATGTCGTACCACGTCTGGGTGGGCCCGCTGTTGGTGAGGTTGTAGGTGCCGGGTGCTGGCCGGGTGGTGAGCAGGTGCCGGACGCCCTGGGCCAGGGTGGTGGTGAACGTGAGCCGGCCGTGTTGGTCGTCGACGACGGCCGGGTCGATGCCGCGCTCGGCCAAGCTCGCCATGGTCCGGACGAAGTTCCTGCCCTCACCGATCACCCAGCTGGTGCGGACGATGTAGTGGTCGGGCAGCGTCTGCACCAGCGCGTCGGCGGCGGCCTTGGTGACGCCGTACACGCCGAGCGGGCTGGGGGGTTCGTCCTCGGTGTGGGATTCCCGGGTGCCGTCGAACACGTAGTCCGACGACACGTGCACGAGCGTGATCCGGTGCTCGCGGCACGCCTGGACCAGGCGCGCGACGGCGGTGACGTTGGTCGCCCACGCGGCGGCGCGGCCCTCGGGGGTTTGGGCGGCGTCCACGGCGGTCATGGCGGCGGCGTTGATGACCGTGCCCACGCCGGCCCACGCGAACTCCCTGACGGCGTCCGCGTCGGTCACGTCGAGGTCGGCCCGGTCGAGGGCGACCGCGTCGGGGAACACCTGCTGCAGGGCTCGCCCGAGTTGGCCGCCCGCGCCGACGATGACGGTGCGGCGCGGCGGCATGGGGGTGACGTCGGCCAGCCGGGGGTGGGCGAGGTCCTTCGGTGAGATCTCGACGTCGGAGAGCGGAATCGGCCACTCGATCGCGGCCGTCTCGTCGGCGAGGTTGAGAAACGAGTAGGCGGCATCCGGCGACCAGTGGTCGT
>CALMPQ010000429.1 GCA_937872005.1 uncultured Propioniciclava sp. | reverse complement strand
CGAGCTTGCTCGCGAAAGGGCCATGACAGACAACGCATTTTCCGAAGCCGAACGCGCAGCGGTCTACAAAGCCATCGCCGAGCGCCGTGACATGCGCCACTTCACCGGTGGCAGCGTCGCGCCCGAGCTGCTGCGCCGACTGCTCGAAGCTGCGCATCAGGCCCCGAGCGTCGGCCTGATGCAGCCGTGGCGCTTCATTCGCATCAGCGACCGAGCCCTGCGCGGGCAGATCCAGAACCTGGTGGAAGAAGAACGTGTCCGCACCGCCGAGGCCCTCGGCGAGCTCGCGCGCGTCAATGACGCCGAGCTCTTCTGGGACACCGCGATCGCCCAGGGGCGTCCGCTCGAGGTCGACGGCGACGCCGTGCTCTCGGTGGCCGGCTTCACCGGGACGCCGTCCGGCTGGGACGCCGACGGCTGGCGCACCGCGCGCCCGACGGGGACCGACCCGTGGGCCCACGGCTCCCTGAGCCCGTCGAAGGCCGCGCCGGCCGGCCTCCAGGTCGGTCCGGGCGGACAGGTCCACGTGGCCGGTCTGGCCATGCTCGGGGCGCGGGCGTACGACCCGATGACCCGCAGCTTCCTCTCCACCGACCCGCTGCCGCCGGTGACCGGCACGGCGTGGGGCGGCAACCCGTACAGCTACGCGGCCAACGACCCGCTGCACGCCCTGGACCCGAGCGGGCTCCGCCCGGTGACGGACGCCGAGCTGCAGGCCTACCGGGACTCCAACAACGGCGCGCTGGCGGCAGCCGACGACTGGATCGCCTCGAACTGGGAGTACGTCGCGGGCGCCGCGATGGTCGTGGCCGGCGGCGTGCTGATGGCCACCGGTGTCGGCGGTCCCGCCGGCATGGCGCTGATCTCGATGGGCGCGGACACCATCATCCAGATGGCGACCACCGGATCGGTCGACTGGGGCCAGGTCGCCATCGGCGGCGCGTTCTCGGTCATCCCCGGCGGTGGCGCGGTGCGGACGGCCCTGCTCGCCGGCGGCGAGGGCATCGTGTCGGGTGGCTACTCGTACATGACCTCTCCCGGGCCGCACTCGGTGACCGGCTTCATCCGCGCGACCACCACGGACGCCGCCGTCAACGTCGTCACCGGTGGCGTCATGCCGCCGAGCGCCAACAACCTGCCGGTCAACCGGTTGGACGACATGGCGCCGACACCCGCGTCCACGGTGCTCCCACCCAACGTCTACCGCGGCGATGCCCGTGGCCCGGACGTCATCTTCCAGGATGGTTTCCAGCCCCTGGGCGAGTCGACCGACCTGCTCGACTACGCGTCCCACAACACCCCCAGCGTCTACGTCAGCACATCCAGGAGCGAGACGATCAGCCAGGACTTCGCCACGAACTACGGGTCGCGGGATGGGTGGGTCTACACCATGCCCGAGCCATCGAACGGGATCGACGTGAATGCCACGCTCGGCTCCTCCTCGCCCTTCCCCCACGAGGTGGAAGTGGCAGTCCCCGGGGGAATCCAGCCACACCAGATCGCGAGCGCGTATCCTGTCAGCGCCGACGGCACGGTCGGACCCGTCGTAAGCAACCCCGGGTTCACCGGATGAGCATCACCAGAGGCAAGCTCGGGTGCCCGACGCCCATCCAGAAGGAGACAAGGAGGGTTCCATGCACATGACGATGGACGTTCTCCGCGGAGCGGGGACCGAACGCTGGGCCCTCGCCGTTGACGTGCGACCCGACCAGGTGTCCGCCACCGCCACTGATCCCGATGGCCAGAAGTGGACGGCCGACGCCACGAACCTGTGGTCCGCCCTGCGCGGCCTCCGTGTCCAGCTGGACGAGGTCGGCATCCGACTCGGCCTGAACGCAGCACGCCCGGACGTCCAACCGTCCCGCATGTCGCTCCAGATGGGCGGCGGACGCCAGGCCTATGCCGTCACGCTCGGACGCCCGGCAAGCAGGGAGGACCTCATCGACGTCCTCGATCCCGCCCCCCTCGACACCGTGGGCACGGTGTCAGCCCAAGATGACCACCGGCAGAGATGGCTCGACAGCTTGGGCTGATGCTGAGCGGTGAGGGCATGGCATCAGGCTGCGTGACGCCCGTTCAGGAGTCGCTCAACCAACCCGGACGCGACGTCGGCCTCACGCAACGCGGCCAACCACAGGTCAGGGATGGCCCCGACACCGTGCACGAGCCCGGCGATTCCGCCAGCCACGCACGCCGTGGTGTCCGTGTCGTGGCCGAGGGCGATGGCGGCACGCACGACCTCCTCGTAGCTACAACCGTCCCGGTTCAGGAGGACGGCCGCGCGGAAGGTGTCGACCACATAGCCCGACCCGCCCAACGTGTACGTGGCGTCGGCCGGCACCACCCGCGTCTCGAACTCCGCCACCTCCGGGCCGAGGATGTAGGCGCCCGCATGCACGACCTTGAGGATGGCCTCGTCGAGGGCAGGGCCGAGCCGGCGGCGCTGGGCGGCGAGGTCGATGAAGGGCAGCGGGGGATCGAAACGGGTCACG
>CALMPQ010000428.1 GCA_937872005.1 uncultured Propioniciclava sp. | reverse complement strand
CGGATGTGGGTCAACGGCAGCACCTCGATGACGTCCCGCGCCACGATCTCGTCCATCACGTTCTTGTGGACGACCGAGCCGAGCGTGTCGTAAACCGCCTGGCCCCAGGGCGACATCTTCTCGTGCTCGGTGCCGGGCAGGAAGCCGAGCTCCTGGCCGCCCACGGCGTACAGCGGCCGGAAGACGATGACGCGGTCGTGCTGCCGCCGCTCCATGACGGCCTCCAGACCGGACGCCAGCGCGAGGGCCGACTTGCCGGTGCCGGCCTTGCCGCCGAGGCTGACGATGCCGACGCTCGGGTCGAGCAGCAGGTCGAGCGCGATGCGCTGCTCGGCGGAGCGGCCGTGGAGGCCGAAGGCGTCCCGGTCGGTCTTGACCAGGTGCAGCGTCTTGTCCGGGTGGACGCGGGCCAGCGCGGTCGAGCCGCCGCCCTTCACGACGACGCCGGTGTGCGTCGGCAGGTCGACGGCCTGCTCGGTGCTCGTGGTGCCGGTGTCGTAGAGCTCGTCCATCTCCTCCGGGGCCAGGTCGAGGTTGGCCATGCCGGTCCAGCCGGAATCCGGCGGCAGCTCGTGGCGGTACTCCTCGGCGGCCAACCCGACGGCGGCGGCCTTGACGCGCAGCGGCAGGTCCTTGGTGACGAGCACGACGTCGCGGCCCTCGTGGGCGAAGTTCACCGCGACGGCGAGGATGCGCGAGTCGTTGTCGCCGAGCCGGAACCCGGCCGGGAGGCGCTCGACGTCGGTGTGGTTGAGCTCGACGTGCACGACCCCGCCGGCGTCGTTGACGCGGACCGGGGCGTCGAGGCGCCCGTAGGTGACGCGCAGGTCGTCCAGGAACCGGAGCGCCTTGCGGGCGAAGAAGCCCAGCTCGGGGTGGTGGCGCTTGCCCTCCAGCTCGGTGACGACCACCAGCGGCACGACGACCTCGTGTTCGGCGAAGAACAACAGGGCGTTCGGGTCGGACAAGAGCACCGAGGTGTCGATGACGTAGGTCCGGAGCTGGGTGGGCGTGCTCGTCGCGGTGCTCCTCGGGGTGCCGGTCTGGGCGTCGGTGGCGAGGTCGGTCACGTCGGTCCTTTGCGTCAGGGCCGAATGAAGCTCACCCGGCCTGTCCGTGGTGGTTCAGCCGAGGGCGTCCCGTGAAAGGGGAAGAAGTCTCATTGGAGTCCTCTCGAGGGCACCTGCGGAGGTGTCCTGAGCCCGAATCTAGGTCGGACGCCGCGCGGATCGGCGCTGACACGCGAGAGTTCAGGCAATGTTCACCCCGGCCCCCGCGGTCGGGCGTTTCCTGGTGGCGGCACCAGGCTGGCTTGGCAGAATGCCTCCCATGACCGAGATCCGCCCCGTCACGCACGCGCGCACGGACTTCCCCGCGAAGTTCGGCATCCCGCGGCAGGCGGGGCTGGTGCCCGAGCTCGTCGCCCGGATCGTGTTCGTGCCGGAGTTCCGCACCCCGGACGCCGTCCGCGGCATCGACGGCTTCTCCCACCTGTGGCTGGTGTGGGGGTTCTCGGGCGTGGAGCGCGACGGCTGGTCGCCGGTCGTCCGGCCGCCGCGGCTGGGCGGGGACGTCCGCGTGGGCGTGTTCGCGTCGCGCTCGCCGTTCCGCCCGAACGGGCTGGGCCTGTCGTCGGTGCGGTTGCTGGCGGTCGAGTCGGACGCCGCGGGTGCGCCCGAGCTGCTGGTCGGTGGCGCCGACCTCATGGACGGCACGCCGATCTACGACATCAAGCCCTACGTCGCCGCCGACGTGCACGCCGACGCGACGCTGGGCTTCACGGCGACCAACGCCGACTACGGCGTGGAGGTCGACCTGCCGGACACCCTGGCCGTGCTGGTGCCGGCCGACAAGCTCGCCGCGCTGGTCGGCGTGCTGGCCCAGGACCCCCGCCCGGCGGTCGGGCGTGACCCCGAGCGCGTCCACGGGGTGGAGTTCGCCGGGCTGAACGTGCGGTTCCGGGTGGCTCGCGGCGTCCTGCACGTCGTGGAGGTCCACCCGCTCGGCTGACGCCTGCCGATCAGACCCCGGCGAGCGTGGCGGGCGCCGACAGGGTCACGGCCCGGTCACACGCGGCGACGACGACGGGGTCGTGGGTGACCACCACGATCGTCTTGCCCGCCCTGTTCATGTCCCGCAGCAGGGTGAGCACGATGTCACGGTTGTCGGCGTCCAGGGAACCCGTCGGCTCGTCGGCCAGGACGATCTCGCACGGCTTGAGCAGCAGGCGGGCGATCGCCACGCGCTGCTGCTCCCCTCCTGACAGGGTGGCCACGCGGCGTCCCTGGGCCCCGTTCAGCCCCACGAAGCGCAGGGCGGCGTCCACCTGCGCGGATCGGTCCCCCGCGCGCGGGGCGTAGGTCAGCGCCAGGTCGAGATTCTGCTGCACCGTGTCGGCATCGACCAGGGCGAAGTTCTGGAACAGGTAGCCGAGGTGGTGGCGCAGGTACTGCTGCGCCCCCCGGCTCCGCGGCTGGGGTGCCGGTGCCCCCAGCAGGCGCACCTCGCCGGCGTCCGGGGCCTCGAGCAGTCCCAGGAGATTGAGGATGGTGGTCTTGCCGGACCCACTGGGCCCGGTGATGGCCACCATCTCCCCTGCCGCCACGGCCAGGTCAAGGTCCCGCAGGACCTCCTTGGCGCCGAACGACTTCGACACCCCGCG
>CALMPQ010000427.1 GCA_937872005.1 uncultured Propioniciclava sp. | reverse complement strand
CCGCCGTGAGCAGGGTGCCAACCGGCGAGGGCGGGCTCATGTAGAGCGTGCCGGGGGCCACGAGCACCAGCAGCGCCACGAAGGCCGCCCAGACGATGTCGAGCGGCCGCGGGCGAGGCAGGCGGAAGCTCGGTCGGGCGGTCACCCGGCCAGCCTACGGGCGGGCGGTGCCCCTTGCCTCAGACGCCGGGGTGGTGTCGGTCATCCCGCGGGATGGGGTGGCCGTCGCCAGCACGGACGAGCGGGCGGCGATCAGCGTCATGGTGAAGAAGGTGCCCACCGCACACATCGCGAGCGGGACGCCGAGGGCGTCGGTCCCCGTGAACCCAATGATCGCGCCGAAGAGGAGGCACGCGGCAGCGAACCCGAGGGCCGTCCAGCCCTCGGCGCGCAGCCCGAGCGCCCGGGCCTCGCGGGCGGCCAGGACGATGAGGACCACGGCCACGGCGACCAGCGGGAAGCGTGCCACCTGGGCGGCGAACGATCCGGTCGCGTCGGCGTGGACGATGTTCCAGACCGGCCAGCTCACGACCCGGGTGAACGAGCTCGGGCCGGCCGCCCACAGGGAGGTGAGGTGCATGACGAACAGGGTGCCGACGGGTCCCCAGGCCAGCAGGCCGGCGCGCGAGGCGAACCATTGCGCGGGCGTCCGCTCGAGGAGGATGGTGGCGGTCGTCATGGCGACGAGCGCGCCCAGGGCTGCACCGAGGTCGAGCGCGCCCACCCACGTGGGGTAGACCTCGCCGAGCACGATGCCGCGACCGACGAAGCCCGCGATGAAGGCGCCGACGACGGTCACCCAAGGCAGCACCTTGGCGAGCGGGTGGACGCCGCGCATGCGGGAGACCACCACCGCCGACAGCAGCGCCAGCGGGCCGGAGAGGATCGCGGAGGCGCGGTGGCCCATCTCGATCCAGGGGTTGCGGTAGAGCCACTCGTTGACGACGCCGCCGGGCAGGATCGCGTCGACGTCACAGCCCGGCCAGTTGCCACACTCGAAGCCGGACTCGGTAGCCGCGACGAGCGACCCCCCGATGACGGCGAACAGCGTGAACAGGCCTGCGGCGCGGAACAGAAGGGTGACCCAGCGGGGGACCGTCATGGCAAAGCACTCCGACTCGTTGTAGTAGCAGCGCTCACCCTAGCTCAGTGCGGGTGTTGGTGCCGACTGTGGTCGTGCCCGTGCTCGATGTCCAGGTGCGGGTCGTCGATGAAGGCGCTCTCGGCGGCGTGCAGCGAGCCCAGCCCGTAGGCGTCCGCGAGGTTCTGGCGGGTGAGCACTTCGGCTGGCGGCCCGTACGCAACCACGTGCCCGCTCATCAGGATCACCCAGTCGGCCGCGCGTGCCTCGTCGAGGTCGTGCGTGGTCAGCACCACCGCGTGGCCGCGGTCGCGTTCGGTGTGGATGATCTCGTCGATCGTGCGCGCCGACAGGATGTCGAGGCCCGTCAGCGGCTCGTCCAGCAGCAGGGCCTCGTGCGGCTGGGTCATGCCCTGCGCGACGTAGACCCGCTGCCGCTGGCCGCCGGACAGCTCGTCCAGGTGTCGGTCGGCGAGGTCGGTGACCTTGAGGCGCTCCATGGCGCGGGCCACGCGGGAGCGGTCCTCGGCGCTGGGGCGTCCGAACCAGCCCAGCTTGGGGTACAGGCCCATGCCGACGGCCTCGCGGACCGTGATCGGCGTCCCCTCCGGGAACGCCAGCGACTGCATCACGTACGACACCTGGCTGCCGCGGCCGCCGGGCTTGCGCCCGAACACGCTGATCGTGCCGGCCAGCGGCTCGATGACGCCCGCGATCGCGTTCAGGATCGTCGACTTGCCCGACCCGTTGGGGCCGATGATCGCCGTCACCTTCTGGTGCGGGACCGTGAAGCTCGAGTGCTTGACCGCGATGTTGCGCTCGTACCCCAGCACGAGGTCGGACGCCTCGACCATGATCCCGTTGGTGGTCACCTCGTCGGGGTTCATGCGGCCACCTCCTTCGGGGCGGGCTGCTCGCGCCGGCGGAACAGCGGCTTGACCGCCAGCACGAGGAAGAACAGGGCGATGGCGACGAGCGCGATGGTGGCCGCGCCGGCGGTGCCCCAGTGGTAGCTGAGCACCAGTCCGAGCCACACCGTGAACGACGCGAGCGCGGCCGAGATGACGAACATCTGCGGGATCGTGCGCGTGACGAGCGCGGCGGTGGCCGGCGGGCCGACCAGCAGCGCGAAGACCAGCAGAGTGCCCACCGCCTGGAAGCTGGCGATCACCGCGGTCGCGATCAGAACCAACAGGGCCGCGTGGGTGAACCGGGGGTTCATGCCCAGCGTCTTGGCCTTGGTCGCCGAGAACGACAAGGCGAGCAGCGGGCGGTAGAGCAGCAGCGACCCCAGGAGGACCGGGACGCCGAGCGCCGCCATGGCCGTGAGGGTGTCGGCGTTCACGCCGAAGATGTCGCCGAAGAGGATGCTCGTGAGTGAGCCGGTGTAGGACTGCGACTTGCTGATGATCACCACACCGAGGGCCATCATGCCGACGAAGAGCAGCCCGATGGCGGTGTCCTCCTTGAGGGCGGTCTGTCGGTGGATCAGCTCGATGCCACCCACCATGACGACTGCGGCGACCGCCGCACCGAGGTAGGGGTTGAAGCCAAAGATCGTGGCGGCGGCGATACCGGGGAGCACGCCGTGGACGAACGCGTCCCCGAAGAAACTCATGCCGCGCAGGACGAGCCACACGCCGACGATCGAGCTCATGAGGCCCGCGGCGAGCCCGCCGATCAGCGCGCGTTGTTGGAAGCCCAGGAGAAAGGGCTCGAGAAACCAGTCCACGAGTG
This sequence comes from uncultured Propioniciclava sp., assembly GCA_937872005.1. Classification (GTDB taxonomy): domain Bacteria; phylum Actinomycetota; class Actinomycetes; order Propionibacteriales; family Propionibacteriaceae; genus Propioniciclava. The sequence goes on along the minus strand of CALMPQ010000427.1, from coordinate 670 downwards.
CAGGACTTTACTTGAGGGCGTCCGCGATGCGCTGCGCGTTGGTGAGCATCATCGTGGCGTACGTGTCGGCGCCCGACCCCTCGGGGCCCACCGAGCCTTCGAAGAGCTGGACGACCTTCAGGTCGCTGCCCACCTCGTTCGCCACGGCCTCGACCAGGCGCGGATTGACGGTGTTGTTGGAGAAGAACGCCGAGACCTTGTCCTCTTGGACGACCTTCACCAGGTTCGCCAGCTCCTGCGAGCTGGGCTCGGCGTCGGTGCTGCCCCCGGGGATGACGACGCCCGCAACCTCGAAGTCGTACGCGTCGGCCAAGTAGTTGTACGCCTCGTGGTCAGTGACGAGCACGCGCTTCTCGGCGGGAATGGCGGCGAGGATCTCGCGGACCTTCTTGTCGGTGTCGGTGAGCTTCTGCTCGACGGCCGTGCCGCAGGAGGTGTACTTGTCGTCGCCGGTGACCTTGGTGAGCTCCTGGCCGATGAGGTGGGCGGCCTTGGCCATGCGAGCGACATCCATGTGCACGTGCGGGTCGAACTCACCATGGTTGTGGGATTCGTCGTGCCCGGCTCCGGTGGCTGAGCCTGTCGAAGCCGCATGGTCATGCCCCGCGTGCTGCTCGGCCTGGCGCTCCTCAATGGACGCATAGCTGAGCGGGTCGAGCAGGGGTGCGAC
>CALMPQ010000426.1 GCA_937872005.1 uncultured Propioniciclava sp. | reverse complement strand
ATCGGCGGCGTCGGGGCCACGCACATCAACCACCTGACCCCGCGCGTGCTCGACATCGACGACCTCTACGCCCGCATGTCGGCCCAGGGCATCGCGATGATCGACGAGATCCAGGGCCCCCCGGCGTGGGAGGGCCCCGACGTCCTGCTGCGCCAGACCTCCTTCAAGGCGCTCGCCGAGCGCCGCCGCTTCCGCGAGGCCGACGGCTCCGTCGTCGACGGGACACTCGCCGTCCGGTTCGGCGAGGTGGAGCAGCGCGGCATCGCGCTCACCCCGGCCGGCCGCGACCTCTACGACCGGATGGTGGTCGAGGTCGACGAGCGCGCGGCGGGCGCGTCCCCCGAGGAGCGCGACGCCATCAAGAAGGAGGTGTGGCGCGCGAACCTGCCCACCACCGAGGCCGAGCTCGACGAGCAGGGGCTGGCCTTCTTCGAGTACGCCCGCGTCGCCGGCGAGGTCGTCCGGACGCCCATCGTCTACGAGGACTTCCTGCCGCGCTCGGCGGCGGGCATCTTCGCCTCGAACCTGGACGACGCCGGTCACCGCGACACCACGCTGGAGGGCAGCCACCGCGACGAGGCCTGGCTCGCTGAAGCCATGCAGCGCACCGTCCACGACCCGATGGAGCTCTACCGAGCCCAGTCCGAGGCATCGAAGAAGGAGCTCGACCGATGAGGACCACCGCCCAGCTGACCACCCTCGCCCGCGAGGCGCTCGGACGCCTCGGCGTGGACCCCGGCCTCCTCGACGGCACCCTGCAGGCGCGCTCGCCCCTGACCGGCGAGGAGTTGTTCGGCGTCGTCGAGCACACCCCGGGCGACGTCGCGGACGCCGTGGATCGCGCCCACGAGGCGTACCGCACGTGGCGGACCACCCCCGCGCCCGTGCGCGGCGCCCTCGTGAAGCGCCTGGGCGAGCTCATCACCGAGCACAAGGAGGACCTGGCCGCGCTCGTCACGATCGAGGCCGGGAAGATCCACACCGAGGCGCTCGGCGAGGTGCAGGAGATGGTCGACATCTGCGACTTCGCGGTCGGCCTGTCGCGCCAGCTGTACGGCCGCACCATGCCGTCGGAACGGGCGGGCCACCGCCTCCAGGAGACCTGGCAGCCCCTGGGCGTCGTCGGGGTGATCAGCGCCTTCAACTTCCCGGTCGCGGTCTGGTCGTGGAACACCGCCATCGCCCTGGTCTGCGGCGACGCCGTCGTCTGGAAGCCGTCCGAGCTCACCCCGCTCTGCGCGCTGGGCTGCGACGCCCTGCTCCGCCGCGCGATGGCGGACGCCGGCGCCCCCGACGGCCTGCACGAACTCGTGCTCGGAGCCCGCGAGGTGGGGGAGGCGCTGGTCGACGACCCGCGCGTCCCGCTGGTCTCGGCGACCGGCTCGACCCGGATGGGCCGGGAGGTCGGCCCGCGCGTGGCGGCCCGCTTCGGGCGGTCGCTGCTCGAGCTGGGCGGCAACAACGCCGTCATCGTCACGCCGAGCGCCGACCTCGACCAGGCCGTCAGTTCGATCGTGTTCGGTGCGGCCGGCACCGCGGGCCAGCGCTGCACGAGCACGCGCCGCCTCATCGTGCACGAGTCGGTCGCCGACGAGGTGGTGGCCCGCGTGGCCCGCGCGTTCGAGTCGCTGAAGGCGGGCGACCCGTTCGAGGACGGCGTCCTGCTCGGCCCCTTGGTCACCGAGAAGGCGGCCGAGGCGATGAAGGCGTCGATCGACCAGGCCCTCGAGCAGGGGGGCGGCCTCGTGAGCGGCGGCGTCCGGGCCGACGTGGACGCCGGCGGTGTCTGGGTGCGCCCCGCCCTGCTGCGCATGCCCGCACAGCAGGGAGTCGTGCTGACCGAGACTTTCGCGCCCATCCTGTACGTGCTGACCTACCGGGACTTCGACGAGGCCCTCGCCCTCCACAACGACGTCCCCCAAGGGCTCAGCAGCGGTCTGTTCAGCAACGACGTGCGCGAGGCCGAGCGCTACCTCGGCCCCGACGGTGCCGACACGGGCATCGCCAACGTCAACGCCGGCACGTCGGGCGCCGAGATCGGCGGCGCGTTCGGCGGCGAGAAGGAGACCGGCGGCGGGCGTGAGTCCGGTTCCGACGCCTGGCGCGCCTACATGCGCCGGGCGACCAACACGGTCAACTACTCCGGCTCGGTCCAGCTGGCCCAGGGCGTCGACTTCGGATGACATCAGACCTCTGGCCCGTCACCGGGTAGGGTGCTTCGGGTGGGGGGCCTTCGATTCTCGCGCGGACGCTTGGTGGTGACCGCCGTCGCATTCGCGGTGGCGGGCTGCGTGGCACCTGCGGCCGTGTCCGTGTCGATCCCGTCGGCCCCCGCCGCCCCCACGGCGACCCCACCGGCCGACGTGACGTCGGCCGCGCCCAGCACGGTCGCTGCCGAGGCCGCCACCGTGGCGTCGCCGTCACCCACGGCGACGGTGCCGCCCTTGGGTGAATGGCGCGTCGGCCGGGGGGTCGCCGGCTTCGATGTGTCCCGCTACCAAGCCGAGGTGAACTGGGTCGGCCTGGTCCGGGAGGGCCACCACTTCGTGTACGTGAAGGCCACCGAGGGCACGAACCACCGCAGCCCCACCCACGACGACCAGCGGACGAGCGCCCGCGAGGTCGGGCTCGTCCAGGGCGCCTACCACTATGCGCGCCCGGGCCAGTCGTCCGGCACGCTGCAGGCGCGGTTCTTCCACGCGAACGGGGGCGCCTGGGCCGCGGACGGCCAGACCCTGCCCGGCGCACTCGACCTCGAGTTCGCCGAGTCGGGTGACCCCTGCCACGGGCTGGACCCCGAGGCGATGACCACGTGGGTGCGCCAGTTCTCCGACGAGTACCGTCGCCTGTCGGGCCGGATCCCGGTCATCTACACCCAGGCCGAGGTGTGGGACACGTGCACCGGCGCGGCGGCCGACTTCGCGGACCATCCCCTGTGGCTCTACGACCACGCCGACGTGCCGGGAGCCCTGCCGGCCGGCTGGAAGCGCCCCGTCCTGTGGCAGCGCGGCATCGAGGACAACCTCGACCGCAACGTGTTCTTCGGGTCCGCCGAGCAACTCGTGGCCTGGGCGTCCGCGCCGTTGCGGTAATATCCTGAGCCGAACACACACGTGCTCCGGGGTCGGTGAAAATCCGAGCCGGCGGTGACAGTCCGCGACCCGGTGGCCCCAGGGCCAACGGTTGACCTGGTGGAATTCCGGGACCGACGGTGAAAGTCCGGATGGGAGGAAGCACGGGGCGTGTCCGGCGTACGCATTCGTGCATCTCCGGCCCGCCGCACGGTCCTCCCACCCCTGCCCCGGCGCAGGTCGAGAGGGGAGGGTCGGTGTCCGGCAGCACACCACAGCCGCGCCGTCGCGTGCGCCCGCACGGACTGCAGGCGGCCGCGCCGTGGCTGTTCGGCCTCACCCTGCTCCTGGCCTGGGCACTCGTCGTGGCCGTCGCAGCCCCGCCGCCGTACATGCTCCCCGCCCCGCTGGCCGTCGCCGAGCGTCTCGGCACGGCCCTCGGCTCGCCGGTGTTCTGGCCGGCCGTCCGCGAAACCTTCGCCGAGGCGGTCGGTGGCAGCCTGCTGGGCACCGCGGTGGCGCTGCCCCTGGCCGTGGCCATCCACCGCAGCCGCCTGCTGAACGCGGCGATCACGCCCTTCCTCGGGGCCACCCAGGCGATCCCCGCGATCGCGATCGCGCCGCTGCTCGCCATCTGGGTCGGCTACGGGATCGGCCCGATCATCCTGCTGTGCGCCCTGATGGTGTTCTTCCCCATCCTCGTCTCGGCGGTGGTCGGGCTGCGCCATGTCGACCACCACGTCGTCGATGCCGCCCGCATGGACGGCGCCGGGAGCTTCGCCCTGCTCCGCCACATCGAGTTCCCGCTCGCCCTGCCCACCGTGCTCGCGGGCCTGCGCAACGGCTTCGCCCTGGCCGTCACGGGCGCCGTCGTGGGCGAGATGGTGATGGGCGGCTCGGGCCTGGGCCAACTCCTCACCATCCAGCGCGACGCCGTCGACACCGCCGGCATGTTCGCCACCATCGTCGTCCTCTGCGCGATGGCCTCGGCCCTCTACGGCCTCATCCTCCTCATCGAGCGGCGCAGTCGCACCGTCGCCTCCCTGCTCCCCACCGACCGACCCTGACCGGAAGGAAACCATGTCCCGCACGCTCCGCACCGCCGTGGCGCTGGTCGCCCTGCTCGCGCTCGTCCTGACCGGCTGTGCCCGCACGCCGGTGGGCCGCACCGACGGCCCGGCCAGGGCCACGATCGGGCTCACGTACATCCCCGACATCCAGTTCGCGCCGTTCTACGTCGCCGCCGAGGCGGGCCTGTTCACCGAGCAGGGCGTGGACGCCACCCTGCGGCACCACGGTGCCCAGGAGGGGCTGTTCACGGCGTTGGTCGCCGGTCAGGAGCAGTACGTGATCGCCGGGGGTGACGAGATGGTGCAGGCGCGCTCCCAGGGCATGGACCTGGTCGCCATCGGTCAGTACTACCACGCCTACCCGGTCGTCCTCATCGTGCCGGACGCCTCCACCGTCACCACGGCCGCCGACGTGAAGGGGCTGCGCGTCGGCGTCCCCGGCAAGTACGGCGAGTCCTGGTTCGGGCTGCTCGCGGCGCTGAAGGGGGCGGGCCTCACCGAGGCCGACATCGAGGTCGTCGAGATCGGCTACACCGCCGAGGCCGCCCTCAAGGCCGGCCACGTGGACGCCCTCGTCGGCTTCTCCAACAACGACCAGGTCCAGTTCGAGCTGAAGGACATACCGACCCGCACCGTCCCGCTGGCCGCCGACGGTGAGGTGCCCCTGGTCAGCATCGTGCTGGTCACCACACGCGCCCACCTCGACGCCCAGCCCGAGACGGCCCGCCGCGTGGCCCGCAGCATGGTCGCCGGCATTGAGCGCACGGTCGCCGAGCCCGCCAGCGCGGTCGAGGCGGGCACGAAGCACATCCCGACCCTCGACCAGGCCGGGGCCGAGGCGTCCGCGCTCGCGACGCTGGAGGCGACCATCCCGTTGTGGACGCCGCCCGCCGCCCGGGCCCCCGGCGCCATGGACCCCCAGGAGCGGAGTGCCATGACGGCGTTCATGCTCGCCAGCCGGCTCATCGCCACAGCGGCCCCCCCGCCCGACGCGACGACCCACCA
>CALMPQ010000425.1 GCA_937872005.1 uncultured Propioniciclava sp. | reverse complement strand
CCGGCCCCGACCGAGGCGGAGAAGGCGGCCTTCCGGCGCCGGGTCCTGCGGTGGCTGCTGCTGGCCGGCGGGCTGCTGCTCGTCGCGTCGCCGATCCTCATCTGGGCGTCGCTCGCGTTCGACATGCCCGCGCTCCGGATGGTGGCGTCCTGGTCGATCGCCGCCGTCGTGGCGGCTGCCATCGTGGGCCTGATGGGCTGGCTGCGCGACCGGCGCGGCTGACGGATTGCACGGGGGCGGAATCCGACGCTGAGCGTCCGTTCACCCCCCGGACCCATACCGGGGGTCGAGATCGGGGGAGGGCGGGCGCCCAAACGGCCAAAGAATGCCGATGAGGGCCAACTTGCCGCTCACAGACACGTGGTTTCTCGGGCCTTCCTAGTAGGATGGACGAGTTCAAGGGTCGCCGCCCCGCACTTCGGTGTGGAGGGCGGCGTCCGCGTGCAAGGGAGATGTGAAGTCTGTGACGGACACGAACCAGTCGGCGCCCCGCAACGGTTCCTCGCACGCGGTGGAGGCCGGCGTCTACGACGCGAGCGCCATCACCGTGCTGGAGGGGCTGGAGGCGGTCCGCAAGCGCCCCGGCATGTACATCGGCTCGACCGGTGAGCGCGGCCTGCACCACCTGGTGTACGAGATCGTCGACAACTCGGTCGACGAGGCGCTGGCCGGCTACGCCGACATGATCACGGTGACGCTGCTGCCGGGCGACGGCGTCCGCGTGACCGACAACGGCCGCGGCTTCCCAGTCGACATCCACCCCAAGGAGAAGATCCCGGCCGTCACGCTGGCGCTGACGGTGCTGCACGCCGGCGGCAAGTTCGGCGACGGCGGCTACAAGGTCTCGGGTGGCCTCCACGGCGTGGGCGCCTCGGTGGTGAACGCGCTGAGCGACAAGTTCCAGGTCGACGTGAACCGCGATGGCTACCACTGGCAGCAGGAGTTCAGCCTCGGCGTCCCCGACTACGACCTCAAGCAGCTCGAAGAACTGACCGAGGAGCACGAGATCGGCACCACGGTGACGTTCTTCGCCTCGCCGACGATCTTCGAGACGACCCACTACAACTGGGAGACGCTGGCCGCCCGGTTCCGCGAGATGGCGTTCCTGAACAAGGGGCTCACCATCCGGCTGCGGGACGAGCGGCCGGTGGCCACGGCGTCCGAGAACGGCGAGGCGGGGCTGGACGACTTCGAGGACGACGTCGACGGCCACCCCGAAGAGATCACGTTCCGGTACGACGACGGGCTGATCGACTACGTGAAGTACCTCACCGGCAACAAGGAGACGATCCACCCGACGGTGATCGCGATCGACGCCGAGTCGGCGTCCGACAAGCTGTCGCTCGAGGTCGCCATGCAGTGGAACGTCTCGTTCAGCGAGTCGGTGCACACCTTCGCCAACACGATCAACACCCACGAGGGGGGCACGCACGAGGAGGGCTTCCGCGCGGCGCTGACCAACACCGTGAACCGGTGGGGCGAGACGTGGGGAATGATCAAGAAGAAGGAGGATCGCCCCTCCGGCGATGACATCCGCGAGGGCCTGACCGCGATCATCTCGGTCAAGCTGGGCGAGCCCCAGTTCGAGGGCCAGACCAAGACCAAGCTCGGCAACACCGAGGCCAAGGGCTTCGTGCAGCGCGTCGTCAACGACCTGCTGGGCGACTGGTTCGAGAAGAACCCGGCCGAGGGCAAGGACATCATCCGCAAGGCCCAGGCCGCCGCGATGGCCCGCATGGCGGCCCGCAAGGCGCGCGACATGGCCCGCAACCGCAAGGGCCTGCTCGGATCGACGTCGCTGCCCGGCAAGCTGGCCGACTGCTCCAGCCGCAACCCGGCCGAGTGCGAGGTGTTCATCGTCGAGGGTGACTCCGCCGGTGGCTCGGCCAAGGGTGGGCGCGACCCGCGCACGCAGGCGATCCTGCCGATCCGCGGCAAGATCCTGAACGTCGAGAAGGCCCGGCTGGACCGCATCCTGGCGAACAAGGAGGTCGAGGCGATCTTCAACGCCCTGGGCACCGGCTTCTCCGACGACTTCGACATCGAGCGCCTGCGCTACCACAAGGTCGTCCTGATGGCCGACGCCGACGTCGACGGCGCGCACATCCGCACCCTGCTGCTGACCCTGCTGTTCCGGTTCCTGCGGCCGCTGATCGCGGCGGGCCACGTGTACCTGGCCCAGCCGCCGCTGTTCCGGCTGCGCTGGACGAACGCGCCGCACGAGCTCGCCTACTCCGACGAGGATCGCGACCGGCTGCGGGACGAGGGGTTGGCGTCCGGCAAGAAGCTGCCGAACGTGAACCCGATCCAGCGGTACAAGGGTCTGGGTGAGATGGACGCCGAGGACCTGTGGAACACCACCATGGACCCCGACCAGCGCACCCTGGCCCAGGTGACCCTCGAGGACGCCGCGGCGGCCTCCGACATGTTCAGCATCCTGATGGGCGAAGACGTGGAGCAGCGCCGGAACTTCATCCAGCGCAACGCCAAGGACGTCCGGTTCCTCGACATCTGACCAACGGTCCCTGAGCCTGTCGAAGGGACAAGGAGAGACACGACATGAGTGACACGCCCACCTCGCCCGGCACGCCCGAGTCCCCCGACTCGCCGCCGGAGGTCAGCGACGAGATCAACGAGCAACTCGACAAGGCGGACGCCTTCACCCCCGACCCGGGGGAGAGCCCGGTCGCGGCGGTGGCGTCCGACAAGGACGCCATCGTGACGATGACCGGCTCGGTGAAGGAGGTCGACCTCAACGAGGAGATCCAGTCGAGCTACCTGGACTACGCCATGAGCGTCATCGTCGGGCGCGCGCTGCCCGACGTGCGCGACGGCCTCAAGCCGGTGCACCGCCGCGTGCTGTACACGATGTACGACGGCGGCTACCGCCCCGACCGCGGCTGGAACAAGTGCTCCCGCATCGTCGGTGACGTCATGGGTAAGTACCACCCCCACGGCGACACGGCGATCTACGACACCCTCGTGCGCCTCGCGCAGCCGTGGGTGATGCGGCACAAGCTCGTCGACGGGCAGGGCAACTTCGGCTCGCCCGGCAACGACGGCGCGGCGGCCATGCGATACACCGAGTCGAAGATGAACCCGCTCGCCATGGAGATGGTGCGCGACATCGACGAGAACACGGTCGACTTCCAGCCCAACTACGACAACAAGGACACCGAGCCGGTCGTGCTGCCGGCCCGGTTCCCGAACCTGCTCGTCAACGGCTCGACGGGCATCGCGGTCGGCATGGCCACCAACATCCCGCCCCACAACCTGCTCGAGGTCAACGCCGCGGTGCAGTGGATGCTGGCGCACCCCGAGGCGTCCAAGGAGGAGAACCTCGCGGCGTGCATGGAACACGTGAAGGGGCCCGACTTCCCCAACGGCGCGCTCATCGTGGGCCGCAAGGGCATCGAGGACGCCTACCGCACCGGTCGCGGGCTGGTCACCATGCGCGCGGTCATCGACATCGAGGAGGACAGCCGCGGTCGCACGCAGCTCGTCGTCACCGAGCTGCCGCACATGTGCAACCCCGACAACCTGGCGCTGAAGATCGCCGAGCTGGTGAACTCGGGGCGCCTGACGGGCATCGCCGACATCCGCGACGACTCGTCGGCCCGCACCGGCCAGCGCCTGGT
>CALMPQ010000424.1 GCA_937872005.1 uncultured Propioniciclava sp. | reverse complement strand
TCGGCGCCCAGCTCGGCACCGCGTCCGGACAGGGGAGCCGCTACGGCGGGCTCCTCGAGCTGGATCTCACCGCGCCCCTCGCGGTCGTCCCACTCGGTGACGACACCGGCGAAGGACTCCCCCACCCGGTGCTCGAGCACCAGGGCCTCGACGAGGTCGAGCAGCCCACGCTCGTAGGCGTTCGACCGCTGGGTGGCCTGCTGCATCGTCTTGGGCAGGCCCTCCAGTTCCTCCCGGATCCACGACGGCACCGGACGCCCCGCGCACAACTCCACGCACAACGCCCCGACGTACCGGTCGACCAAGCGCCGCAGAGGGGCCGTCGCGTGCGCGTAGGCCGCGTTCATCGCCCCGTGCAGCGGCTGCTCGGGAAGCTCGCCGTCGAAGGCGACGTACCCCGCGCCCCGGAACAGCGTCGTACAGGCGTACAGCATCGCCAGGTGGCGCGGCTGGGTCGGGTCGAGTGACCGCACGAACTCGGGGTAGGACACCGCCCCGGGCCACGTGATCTTCAACCCCTTCGCCACCCGTCGCAGCTTGTCGATGCCGAACTGCCGCGCGGGCAGCAGCGTGCGCAGGATGCCAACGCGCGCGTCCAGCATGATCTTCGCCGCGGCCATGCCGGTCAGCAGCGAGATCTGCGCGTTCCAGCCCTCCACCGGCAGGGTCGCACGGAAACTCAGCTCCCAGTGGTCGCCGACGACGTGCACCTCCTGCTCGGGGATCTGCAGGCTGATACCCCCGCGCTCGGCCTCGAGCACCTCGCGCAGCCGCCCGACCTCGGCCAGCTGCTGCAGCACCTCCGGGGCGGTCCCCCCGTCCAGCGCCGCCTGCACACCCTCGTACGTGAGTTGTTCCCGGCTGCGCACCCGCGCCGGCGCCACCGTGGACTGCACGGCCTCACCGCGGGCATCCAGCGTGTGCTCCCACACCAGCGCCGGCCGCACCTGGTCGGGCAGCAGGGACGCCGCACCCTCGCTCAGCACCGGCGGATGCAGGGGCGTCCGGGCATTCGGCGCGTACAGCGTGAGCCCGCGGCCGTGCACCTCGCGATCGAGCGCCCCACCGGGGGGCACGAAGCGACCCACGTCGGCGATGGCGTAGAGCACCCGGTAACCCTCGCCCGACCGCTCGATGAACACCACCTGGTCGAGGTCGGTCGACCCGGGCGGGTCGATGGTGACGAATGGGACGTCAGTCAGGTCCCGCTCGGGCAGTTCCACCCCGGACGCCGCGGCCTCGGCCTCGGCGATCACCTCGGCCGGGAACCCGTCGGGCACCTCGAGCCGCTCGTGCAACTGGTCCAGCCCGGCGCGGATCGGGGCGGGGACGCCCTCACGGGAACTGAGGTGCACCGCCGGCATGGGTCAGAGCCCCGACTCGTTCGTGCGGACCAGGATGCGGTTGCACTCCTCGCAGCGGAGCACCTCGTCCTCGTCCGCGGCGCGGTAGCGGTTCATGTCGGCCGAGGTCGCCTCGAGCTGGCAGCCGCCGCAGCGGCCCTGGCGCAGCATCGCGGCGCCCACACCGCCCGACTTCTCGGCGATGCGGGTGTAGAGGGCCAGGAGGTCGGCGGGCACCGCCGCGGCGATGGCGTCACGCTCCAGCTCGCGCCGGCCGCGCTCGGCGGCGATCTCGGTCAGCTTGCCCTCGCGGACCTTGAGCAGGTCGCGCATGGTGGTCTCGATGCCGGTCTTGGCGTCCACGGCCCGACCTGCGACCTCGCGCGCCTCCTCGAGTCGTTCCATGGCCTCCAGTTGGGCGTCCTCGAGGTCGCCGATGCGCTTGCGCAGGTGGGCGATTTCCTCGATGAGCCCCTGCAGCGCCTTGGGGTCGCCGACCGACCCGTCGTTGACCCGCTGCTCGTTGCGGGCGAGTCGCTCACGCACCGGCACCAGGTCGGACTCGGCCTTCGCCTGCTCACCCTCGAGGTCGGACACGACGGTCTCGGCCGCGATGACGTGCTCGGCGGCGCGCCCCCGCTCGGCCTGCAGCTCGCGGGCCCGGGTGGTCTCGGGAAGGGTGTTGCGCCGATGGTCCAACTGGGCGATGGCGGTGTCGCTGGCCTGCAGGTCGAGCAACCGGCGCTGGGCCTCAGCGGCAGCCTTCATGAGGATCCTCCTGGCATCGGACGGCGTCCATCGCACGATACAGCAGCGGGCGGCCCGCCCCGCGTGCAGGATGTGCTCATGACGATCCTGTACCTCGTCCGGCACGGACAGACCGAGTGGAGCAAGTCCGGCCAGCACACGTCCTACACCGACCTCGACCTGACCCCCACTGGGGTGGACCAGGCCAAGGCCCTGCGCGAGAAGCTCGACCCCTCCGAGTTCGGCCTCGTGCTGTCCAGCCCCCGCCTGCGCGCTCGCAAGACGGCCGCCCTGGCCGGCTTCGACAACGTCGAGATCGACGAGGACCTCGCCGAGTGGAACTACGGCGAGTACGAGGGCCTCACCAGCGTCCAGATCCGCGCCAACCACCACCCGGGGTGGCGCCTGTGGTTCAACGGCGTCCCCGGCGGCGAGACCCACGACGAGGTGCGCGAGCGCCTGACCCGGGTGGTGCACAAGGTGCGCGACTCGGGGGTCGAGAAGGCGATCTGCTTCGGGCACGGGCACGCCTCGCGGGTCCTGGCGCTCTGCTGGCTCGACTTCCCGCTCATCTTCGGTCAGGCCTTCCCGGTCGAGACGGCGTCGGTGTCGATCCTGGGCCGTGAGAAGGAGTCCTGGGCAGTCCTGCGCTGGAACAGCTGACGCCCGCGACCCGGCGTAGAGTGGGGTCGATTGCGCACCTTTTCTCGACCCTGGGGGCCCACACCATGAAGCAGAAGGACACCAAGCTGCCCAACCGGCAGGTCCCCTTCTCCGACGCGTTCGTCCAGTTCATCCCCGAGCAGTGGGCGCCGTACGCGACCGAGCTGCCCGCGCGCCTCGCCGCGGCCGAGCACACCCAGCCGCGGCGGGACGCCGTGAGCGCGGCCTTCCCCGGCGAGCGCCTGGTGGTGCCCGCCGGCGGGCTGAAGGTGCGCAGCAACGACACCGACTACCCGTTCCGCCCGCACTCGGCGTTCGCGCACCTGACCGGGCTGGGCACCGACCGTGAGCCGGACGCCGTGCTGGTGTTCGAGCCCGTCTTCACCGACGGCGAGGACGCGACCGAGGTGGAGGAGGCCGGCCACGTCGCCACGCTCTACTTCAAGCCGCGCGCCCCGCGGACCGACCCCGAGTTCTACGCCGACTCCCGGTACGGCGAGATGTGGGTCGGCCAGCGCGAGTCGCTGGAGGAGATGCAGGCCATGACCGGCCTGCCCTGCGAGGCGATCAGCGAGCTGCCCGGCGCGCTCTCCCAGCACACCGACCGCATCCCCACCCGCGTGGTGCGGGGCGTGGACGACCGCATCACCACCCTCCTCGACGAGCTGCGCCGCACCAACGACGTCGAGTTCGACCCGTGCGTGGACGTCGAACTCGCGGTCATGCTCTCGGAGCTGCGCCTCATCAAGGACGACTTCGAGCTCGAGCAGATGCAGCTGGCCGTCGACGCCACGAAGGTGGGCTTCGACGCCGTCATCTCCGACTTCCCGACCGCCGTCGCCAAGGGCCGCGGCGAGCGGTGGTGCGAGGGCGTCTTCGCCCTGCACGCCCGCCACCTCGGCAACGACGTGGGCTACGGCAGCATCTGCGCCTCCGGCGACCACGCGAACACGCTGCACTGGATCCGCAACGACGGTGACCTGCACCCCGGCGACCTGATCCTGCTCGACATGGGCGTCGAGGTCGACACGCTCTACACCGCCGACATCACCCGCACCCTCCCGATCGACGGCACCTTCACGCCGGCCCAGCGGAAGGTCTACGAGGCGGTGCTCGCCGCCCAGCAGGCCGGCATCGACGCCGCCCGCGCCGGTGCGACCTTCCACGAGGTGCACGACGCCGCGATCCGGGTCATCGCCGAACACCTGCACGCGTGGGGCATCCTGCCCGTCAGCGTCGAGGAGTCGCTCGACCCCGTGAACGGCGGCCAGCACCGTCGCTGGATGGTGCACGGCACGTCGCACCACCTCGGCATCGACGTCCACGACTGCGCCGACGCGCGCAAGGAGTTCTACCGCGAGGGCGTCCTGCGACCGGGCATGTGCATCACGGTCGAGCCGGGCCTCTACTTCAAGTCCACCGACCTGCTGGTGCCGGAGGAGTTCCGCGGCATCGGCGTCCGGATCGAGGACGACATCGTGATCACGGACGGCGAGGCCCAGGTCCTCTCGGTCGGGTTCCCGCGCGACCCCGACGCCGTCGAGGCATGGATGGCCGAGCTGCTCGGCTGAACCGCCGCCGATGACCCACACCTGGGACGCGATGCAGCAGCGCATGGCGCTGCCGCGCACCGACCCGGCACGCGCCCACGTCGGGTGGCAGTGGTACGTGGACGGGGTCCGGCAGGAGGCGACCGACCTGCGCGCGGCAGCCGACCAGGCGAGGGCGGGCCGCGGCTTCGTGTGGTGCGGGTTGAAGGACCCCGACGACGCCACCATGGGCACCTTCCAGGAACTCTTCGACCTGCACGAGCTCGCCGCCGAGGATGCGGTGGAGGGCCACACCCGCTCCAAGCTCGAAGTGTTCGGGGACGCCCTGTTCATGGTCGTCTCGACCGTCGACTACGTGGCGCACAAGACCCTCACCGAGACGTCCGAGATCGTCTCGACCGGCCAGGTCATGGCGTACGTCGGCCCCTGGTTCGTGCTCACCTCGCGCAAGGGTGGCCGTCCGTTCATGAACCGGATCCGCGGCGAACTGGAGCGTGAGCCCGAGGAGTTGGCCGATGGGCCCTGGCGGGTGCTGTACGCGATCCTCGACCACGTCGTCGACGACTTCACCGAGACGGTGGCCGAGATCGAGCAGGATGTCGAGGGGGTCGAGGAGGCCGTGTTCTCCCCCGGCGTCCGCCCCGATGTGGACGGCGTGTACCACCTCAAGCGCGAACTGATCGAGTTCAAGCGTTGCCTCAGCCCGCTCGTGGTGCCCCTCCAGCGCCTGCAGCAGGCCGAGCCCGCGCTGCCCAATGTGCCCCCGGACGCCCACGCCTACTTCCGCGAGGTCTCCGACCACCTCGTCGGTGCCCGCGAGTCGACCGCGGCGCTGGACGAGGTGCTGACCGCGATCATCCAGTCCGCCCTGACACGCGTGTCGCTGGCCGACAACCAGGACATGCGGCGCATCTCGGCGGCCGTGGCGATGTTCGCCGTGCCCACCACGATCGGTGCGATCTACGGGATGAACTTCGACAACATGCCCGAGCTGCACAGCGAGTACGGCTACTACATCGTGCTGGCCGTCATGGCGCTGTCGATCATCGCGATGGCCGTCTGGTTCCGCCGGCGCGGCTGGCTCTGAGCGCCTCCCACGGCAGCAGGCGAGACGGACGCCGCGGCGTCCGACCGCGCCCTAGAGTTCCGCCATGGCTGAACCGACAAAGGTGTTCCTCGACGAGGACGACATCCCGACGCACTGGTACAACATCGTCGCCGACCTCCCCACTCCCCCGCCGCCGCCGCTCCACCCGGGGACGAAGGAGCCCCTGGTGCCGGACGACCTGGCGGCCCTGTTCCCGATGGGCCTGATCGAGCAGGAGGCGTCCGCGGAGCGGTGGATCGAGATCCCCGAGAAGGTGCGCGAGATCTACCGCCTGTGGCGTCCGTCGCCGCTGCACCGGGCCCGCCGGCTCGAGGCCGCGCTCGGCACCACGGCGCGCATCTACTACAAGTACGAGGGCGAGTCGCCGGTCGGGTCGCACAAGACGAACTCGGCCGTCCCGCAGGCGTACTACAACGCGCTGGAGGGCCGCATGCGGCTCACCACCGAGACCGGCGCGGGCCAGTGGGGTTCGGCCCTGGCGTTCGCCACGCAGATCTTCGGCCAGACCTGCGACGTGTGGCAGGTGCGCAACACCTACGAGTCCAAGCCGTACCGCCGCATCCTCATGGAGACGTTCGGGGCGACCGTGACGCCCAGCCCGTCGGACAAGACGGAGGTCGGCCGCGCGCTGCGCGAGCGGTTCCCCGACACCACGGGCTCGCTGGGCATGGCGATCTCGGAGGCGATCGAGGAGGCCGCGAAGGACCCCGGCGCGTCCTACTCGCTGGGTTCGGTGCTGAACCACGTCACCCTGCACCAGAGCATCATCGGCCAGGAGGCGATCAAGCAGCTGGCGAAGTTCGGTGAGACCGGCCCGGACTTCCTGTTCGCGTGCGCGGGCGGCGGCTCGAACCTGGCCGGCATCTCGTTCCCGTTCCTGCGGGAGAACCTCGAGGGCCGCATGAACGTCGAGATCACCGCCTGCGAGCCGGCCGCCGCGCCGTCGCTCACGCAGGGCGAGTACCGCTACGACTTCGGCGACTCCTCGGGCATGACCCCGCTGCTGAAGATGTACACCCTCGGCAGCGACTTCGTGCCCGACCCCGTGCACGCGGGTGGCCTGCGCTACCACGGCATGGCGCCGCTGGTGTCGCACGCCTACCACGAGGGCCTGCTGAAGGCGATCGCGGTCAAGCAGCGCGACGCGTTCGCCGCCGGTGTGGAGTTCGCGCGCGCCGAGGGCATCGTCCCGGCGTCGGAGTCGAACCACGCCATCGCCGGCGCCCTCGCCCAGGCGCGCAAGGCGGCCGAGGACGGCACGTCCCCCGTCATCCTCATCGGCGTCTCGGGTTCGGGTCAGCTCGACCTGCCGGCCTACTCGGAGTTCCTCGCCGGGACGATGCTGGACGCCTGAGGCGGCGGTCTCGCCCCCCTGTGTGCAAAGTGATGCGGCATTT
>CALMPQ010000423.1 GCA_937872005.1 uncultured Propioniciclava sp. | reverse complement strand
CGCGACAGCCTGAAATTCGTGAATTTCAACGAGTTCAAGAACCAGATCGAATGGGCGCAGTACGGCAAGTCGTTCAACACCCATGTGAACGGCGCGCTGCTGGAGAAACTGTCGCGCGAAGGCCTGACCGGCAAGACGATCAAGGCCATCGGCGCCTATCCGTTGCCCGCCAAGGGCCAGCTGCCGCAGTTCGTGCCCGCCACTATCACCGTGGGAGGCTGACGATGGCCGAACAGGGCGACGGCGACGTCATTCTCGAACTCAAGGACATCACCAAGGAGGACGTCCTCGCCTGGTACCGCACCATGACCAAGACCCCGACCGAACAGGCATCCGCTTACGCCCTGTTGCGGACGATCCTGACCACCGCCGTCGAGGACGAACGCATCACCATCAACCCCTGCCGGACCAAGGGCGTGTCTTGCGTCAGGGATCGTGTCGCATTTCGGGGTTTGAATCAGACCACACTGTGGGGGTCTGGCTGACCCGAGAGTGAGTGTCGATGTCCTCGACGAACAAGGATGCCGGGGCGAGCCCGGCGAGCCCTACGCGGCGCGCGAAGAAGTTGTTGGCGCCGTCGGTGAAGTACGAGATCTTCCTCCAGCTCGTGCGTGGCGAGACGACCATCAACGCCGCCGCGGAGGCGGCGGGGGTGGACCGTTCGACGATCATGAAGCTCCGCCAGGTCGCCAAGGAGGGCGCGATGGCGGCCTTGTCGGCGTCGAAACCCGGGGTGGGCAAGACCCCCCGGGATGTCGAGTTGGAGGCCGCGAACGCCGAGGTCGCCCGGCTGTCGGAGGCGGTGAAGGAGTTGGCGGTCAAGCTCACCTTGCTGGAGGGAAAAGGGGGCTCCGGATGGCGGTGACCGAGCCTGTTCCGGTGCGTGTCGACGCCGTCGGCAAGGCCGGCCTCCTCGGTCTGGTGGACCACGCGGTCGGCGAGGGCTGGAGCTTGCAGGCCGTGTGCGAGGTGCTCAAGATCAGCCGGCGGCGGGTCGAACGCTGGCAGGCCCGGCGCACGGACCTGGCCGACCGGAAGCCCGGCGGGGTCGCAGTCAACGGTCTCCTCGACGATGAGGTTCAGCAGATTCTGGCGGTGTTCAACGAGTGGGGCGAACGGGACCGCTCCCACCGGCGGCTGGCGCATCGGGGCTCGTATGTGGGCCGGTTCTGGGCATCACCGTCCACCGTGCGCAGGGTGTTGATCGAGTCTGACAAGCACTTTCGTCCGCTGCCGCGGCCGGTCCGTGGGGAACGCAAGCCGTTCCCGGACTGGGCGTCCTACAAGCCGAATTCCCTATGGATCTACGACACGACCCACTTCACCCGCTGCGGGGCGAAGGTGCTGATCATCGAGGACCTCGTGTCCCGCAAGTGGCTCACCCACCTGGTATCCAGCGAGGAGACCACCACCCAAGTGCAGGCCGCGTTCACCACGGCCCTGGAATCCGAGGGCCTGCTGAAGGAAGCCCTGGCTCGGGCGGCGACCGGCCGGGTCGACCCCGACGCCGACGACGGCCTCACCCCGCTACTGCTGGCGGTATCGGACAACGGGTCGCAGATGATCGCCACCGGCACCCGCCGGTTCATGGCCCTGGTCGCGATCGCGCAACACTTCGGCCGGCCCTCCACCCCGACCGATCAGGCGTGGATCGAGTCGTTGAACGGCACCCTGAAGGCCGAATGGCCGCACCTGCTGGCGATCACCGACCCGGCCGTCCTGCGGGCCGAGCTCGACCGCATCCAGATCGAGTACAACACCGTCCGCCTGCACTCCAGCATCGGCTACGTGACCCCCGACGATGAACACCAAGGCAGGGGCGAGGCCATCCGCGCCGCCCGCCGCAAGGGCCTGCACGACGCCCACCAGCGTCGTCTTGCTCACCACCGCCAACGGCGGAACAATCAGATCCACAACCACCGTCCAGACCCGCCAGGGGTGGACTGATCAAAGCCGCGAAATGCGACATTTGAGCTGAAACAGGTCATGCCCGTCGTCGATCTCGCACACCCCAGCCCCGACAGGCACCCAAGAACGCGGAGATCCCTATCCGACAATCACCGACGGTGGATCAGGGCTCAGCCCCGCTGTCTCGGCCAGTTCCAACACCGGCACAAGCCCGGCCACCGACACCAGGTTCGGCTCATCGAAAACAGGGATCACCC
>CALMPQ010000422.1 GCA_937872005.1 uncultured Propioniciclava sp. | reverse complement strand
GGGCTTCAGCACCGGGTGGTCGTGCCGACCGAGGTCGCCGGAGAAGAGGACGGAGGCGGACGGCGTCCACACGTTCACCGAGGCGGAGCCGAGGATGTGCGCGGCGCGCGTGAGGTGGATCGTGATCGTCTCGTCGGGCCGCGCCGCGAAGCGCGGCCGCTCGTTGCCGGTCAGCTCGAAGTCGGTGTCGTACTCGAGGCTGACGAACTGGCCGAGCATGGCCTCGACATCTTCGGTCGTGTAGAGCGGCAGCGCCGGGTCGTGCTTGGA
Organism: uncultured Propioniciclava sp.; assembly: GCA_937872005.1. Taxonomy (GTDB): domain Bacteria; phylum Actinomycetota; class Actinomycetes; order Propionibacteriales; family Propionibacteriaceae; genus Propioniciclava. The sequence continues at coordinate 8,196 of CALMPQ010000422.1, read as the reverse complement.
GTAGCCCTGCTCGTTGGCGTCGGCCGCCTCCTGCTCCTGCAGCTTCGCCGCGTCGAACAGCACGATCTCGGCGAGCTGGCGCGTGCCCTCGGTGCACCAGATCGGCCCGTCGAACCCGGCCTTGGTCAGGGCGGGGAGGTAGCCGACATGGTCCATGTGCGCGTGGGTCAGCACGATGTCGGAGATGGCCGCGGGGTCGACCGGGAACGGCTCCCAGTTCATCAGGCGCCACTTCTTCTCGCCCTGGAACATGCCCGAGTCGACCAGCACCCGCCTCTCACCCACCTGCAGCAGGTACTTGGAGCCAGTGACGGTGCTCGCGGCACCGAGGAACGTCAACGTCGTGCGCGGTGCGTTCGCCATGCCTTCACCCTGCCAGACGCCACTGACACTGCGCGAGGGTTCGGTCAGCCCCCGAGCTCGTCGAGGATCCGGATGAGCTTGGGCGGCGCGGTCATGCGGAACGACTCCTCGACCAGCTCGGCCACTTCGTCCCAGCCCGGCTCCCAGGTGTCGAGGGCGATCGCCAGCCAGCCGAAGGCGCCCTCATAAGCCGGAACGACGAACCGCTCGTCGCCGAGCAGCAGGTCGCGGTGGTCGGCGTCGGGCTTGAACAGCAGCGCGCGGGCCAGGGAGGTGTCGCCGTGCGAGCCCTTCACGTGCCCGCCGTAGCTGGCGAACTGGTTCTTGGTGAACCACACCGGACGCCCGTGGCTCACCTTCTCCTGTGCCCCGGGAAAGGAGAGGGCGACCCCGCGCAACTGCGCCAGGATCGGGTCGTCGTCGTCGAACCGCAACGGGTGGGTCATCCCTTCGCCTCCTGCTGCGCCACGCGGAACTGGACCAGCCGCTCGACCAGGGCCGTGGGGATGGGTTGGTCGACCGGGAGCTGGATGGCGCCCTTGCTGTGCTTGAGGCCGAGTTCGTCGAGCTCCTCGCGGACGAACTCGACGCCCGCCCCACCGGGGTAGATGCCCACGTGGTGCTTGCCCGCGGCGATGTGGATGAGGTTGCCGTTGAGCTTCCCCGTCGGCATGCCCCAGGCCAGCGCCTCGGTCGCGGCGGGGGCCAGGCGGGAGATGAGTGAGCGGAGGGCGTCCAAGTGCTCGCGGTGGGGGCCGGAGTGCTCGGCGAGGTAGTCGTCGATGACGGTCATGGTTGTAGGTTGCCTGCATGAGCGACGCTGGCGCCACCACGCCGGCCATCGAGGCCGTGCGCGCCCTCGGGCTGGACCACTCCGTGACCCGTCACGGCCGGGTGAACTCGCTGGAGGAGGCTGCGGCCGCGCGCGGCATCGAGCCCCGCGACCTGGTCAAGACGATCGTCGTGCGGCGTGCCGACGACGACTATGTGTTCGTGCTGGTGCCCGGCGACAAGGAGTTCAGCTGGCCGAAGCTGCGCGCGCTGCTCGGCGTCTCCCGGTTGTCGATGCCGGACGCCGCGACCGCCCGCGACGTGACCGGCTACGAGCGCGGCACGATCACGCCGTTCGGGTCGACGCGGGACTGGCCGGTCATCGCCGATGCGGGGGTCGTGGGGCGCCGCATCTCGATGGGTGGCGGCGCGCATGGCGTGGGGATCACGGTGGATGCCGACGCCGCGCTGGCCGCCCTCGACGCACAGGTGGCCGACGTCGCCGAGTGAAGGCTAGGTGGTGGGGTCGTGGTCGACCGGCCGGACCACCCTCGCGAGCCAGACGACCGCGACGCCGCTCAGCACCAGCAGGAACAGGCCGACGCGCAGGTTGGTCAGGTCGGCCACGGTGCCGACGATGGGCGAGGTGGCCAGGAACGCGATGCGCATCAGCCAGCTCACGTAGGTGATGCCCGCGCCCTCGGGGAGGCCGGGGAGGCGTCCGGCCGCGGCGTAGGCGGCGGGCACGATGGTCGCGCAGCCGTAGCCGGCCAACGCGTAGCCGATCATGACCGTCGGCAGGCTCGGGAAGAACACGATGAGGACGCCGCCGACGGCGATCATCGCGCCGCCCACCCGGATGACCGCGACGCGCCCCCACGTGTCGGTGGACGGGTCGCCCAGGATGCGGCCGATGAACTGCGCGCCCAACATCGTGGCGTAGCCCAGACCGCCCACGCCGCCGGTGACGCCGACCACCTGCACGAGGTAGAGGGCGGCCCAGTTCGCCGCGATGTCCTCGGTGAGCGCGCCCGCGATGGCCAGCACCACGATGGGCAGGATCAGCGCCCACGCGCCCTTGGGCAGCTTGGTGCTCGGTGCGGGTGCGTCGTGGGTGTCGGTCTCTCCCACGGCCTGCGGCGTCGGACGCCCCCCGTTCGGCAGGCGGGTCAACCAGCCCGCGAGGAACACGAGGGCGACCATCACGAGCGCGGACACCGGCAGGTGGATGCCCAAGGGGATCCGTTGGGACGCCGCCCACGCACCGACCAGGCCGCCGGCGGTCGCGCCGAGGCTCCACAGCGCGTGGAGGGAGTTGATGATCGTCTTGCCGTAGGCGTCCTCGACCCGGACGCCGTGGACGTTCTGCGCGGCGTCCACGATCGCGTCGGAGAACCCGGCGACCGCCAGGGCCAGCGCGAACAGGACGAAGTGCGGGGCGACGCCGGCGAGGGCGATCGCGGCACCCATGGCGACCGTCCAAGCCATCATCGTCGGCACGGCGCCGTACCGACGGATGATCGGGGCGGGCAGCGACGAGGCGAGCATGGACGCCAACGGTCCGATCGCGACCATGAACCCGAACGCCGTGTTCGACAGCTCGAAGGCGTCCTTCACCTCGGGGTAGCGGGGCAGGAGCCCCGCGAAGAGCGCGCCGTTGGTGAAGAACATCAGCGAGATGCCGATGCGGGCGCGCACCGGGTTGAGGGTCGTGGTCACGAGGGACAACGGTAGGGCTTTACACACACAGAGGCGTCACCGGTCCTTGAAGTAGCGGAACAGGTGGGACTCGCGCGTCAGCAGGGTGCCCCCGCCCATGCCCAACAGGGCCGCGTCGGGCACGGACCAGGCCCCGGGCAGATTCGCGGCGGCGACGACCATCGGCTCGCTCGGTGTCGCCACGTGGGCCGCCGCCGACCGGGGAGGCCGAGCAACTGCGGGAACCTTTCCACCGCGGGATGCGCACGCGCCAGTCGGAGGGTGGGAGCGGGTTGGGGCTCACGCTCGTGGACAGCATCGCCCGGGCTCACGGGGGCAGCTTGGTCTTGACGCCGCGGGCCGGTGGAGGCCTCGTGGCCGAGCTCGTCCTGCCTGTGGCGGCCCCCTGAAAGGTCTGAGGAGCGACCCCTTGCCTATCGGGGTGAGGGGCGGGTCGCCGGCTCGGTGGCGGGCTGACACCGCGTCGCCAAGCGAGTCGACGTGGACGCCTCAACCCCGCTTCTGCGCCGCCGCCCACTCGTCGCGCAGGCCCACCGTGCGGTGGAACAAACCCCGCTGGTCGGGGTCGGCCGCGAAGTAGCCCAAGCGCTCGAACTGCACCACGTCACCCGGCGGGGTCTCCCCCAGTGCGGCCTCGCCCCAGCCCTGCAGCAGTTCCCGGCTGTTCGGGTTGAGGTCGTCGAGCGCCTCGCCGGTGGCCGCGCCCGGCACCTCGGTGGTGAAGAGCCGGTCGTAGAGCGCGACGGTCAACGGCACCGCGTGCGCCGCCGAGACCCAGTGCATCGTCGACTTCACCTTGCGGCCGTCGGACGCCGTGCCGCCCCGGGAATCCGGGTCGTAGGTGGCGTTGACCTGCACCACCTCGCCGGTCTCGTCCTTCACCACATCGGTGGCCGTGACGAAGAACGCCCCGCGCAGGCGCACCTCACGCCCGGGCGACAGCCGGAAGAACTTCGGCGGCGGCACCTCTTCGAAGTCGTCGCGCTCGATCCAGAGTTCGCCGGCGAACGCGACCTGCCTCATCCCGTCGTCGGGATTCTCCGGGTTGTTGGCCACCTCGAAGTGCTCGACGACCGGCTGGCCCGACTCGTCGACCGGCCAGTTGGTCAGCACCAGCTTGAGCGGACGCACCACGGCCATGCGGCGCTGGGCGGTCTTGTTCAGGTCGCGGCGAACGTACGATTCGAGCTCCTCGATCGCCTTGCGGGAGTTGGTCTTGGTGACGCCGGTCGCCTCGTTGAACGCGACGATCGCCGACGCCGGGTAACCGCGGCGCCGGAGCCCCGAGAGGGTGGGCATGCGCGGGTCGTCCCAGCCATCGACGGCGCCGGTCTCGACCAGCGTGCGCAGGCGGCGCTTCGACGTCACGGTGTGGGTCAACTCCAGGCGGGCGAACTCGCGCTGCTGTGGGGCGGGGCCCTCCAGCGGCAGGTTGGCCAGGAACCAGTCGTACAACGGCCGGTGCGGCTCGAACTCCAGCGAGCACAGCGAGTGCGTGACGCCCTCGATCGCGTCGCTCTGCCCGTGCGCCCAGTCGTAGGTGGGGTAGATGACCCACTCGGTGCCGGTGTTGTGGTGCGCGACGTGCCGGATGCGGTACATCACGGGGTCGCGCAGCCAGATCTCATCCGACGCCATGTCGATCTTCGCCCGCAGCACCCGCTCGCCGTCACCGAACTCGCCCGCGCGCATGCGGCGGAACAGGTCGAGGTTCTCCTCGACCGGCCGGTCGCGGAACGGTGACTCGATGCCGGGCTGGCCGAAGCCGCCCTTCTGGGCCGAGATGGTCTCCGCGTCCTGGTCGTCGACGTAGGCCTTCCCCTGCTCGATCAGGTGGACGGCCCAGTCGTAGAGCTGCTCGAAGTAGTCGGACGCGTGCACCGTGATGCGCGGGGTGTAGCCCAGCCAGGCGATGTCGGCCTTGATCTCCTCGACGTACTCGGTGTCCTCGGCCTCGGGGTTGGTGTCGTCGAGGCGCAGGTTGCAGATGCCGTCGAAGTCCTCGGCGATGCCGAAGTCGGTGACGATCGCCTTCGCGTGGCCGATGTGCAGGTAGCCGTTCGGCTCAGGGGGGAACCGGGTCTGGACGCGCCCGCCGTAGGTCCCTGCCTCGTTGTCGCGACGAATCTGGTCGCGGATGAAGTCGGACCCCACAGGTGCTTCGGTCATGGGGGAGAGCCTATCGACTCAGCCGAGCTCCCCGATCTTCAGCCGCTCCAGCTGCGCGTTCGAGCGCGGGTTGCGGCTGTGCTGCAGTTCGAACTTGCCCGTCGCGTCGGTCCCGCACAGGTCCAGGATGCGCTGGCGTCCGCCGGGGTGCAGGTCGATCCACTGGGTCAGGTCGTAGACGCCCCCCTCGACCACAGCCCAGCACGAGTCGGCCGAGTTGTGCCGGGCCACCTCCTCCATCGTGATCGTGGACGCCGTGGGTGCGGCCTGGCCGGGGGTTGCGTTCGGGGTGGCGAGACGGGACGTCCACGTCGCCTGCGCGCCGGAGTGGCCGGTCAGCGCGACCAGGACGGCGACCGCGATCGACGCCGTGGCGACCAGCCCGCCGGTGGCCATCGCGCCGAAGCCGCTCGTGCCCGGTGGGGCCTGCTCCCGGCGGCGCTCGAGCCACCACCACACCCAGGCCAGCGCCGCGGTGACGAGGGCCACGACCAGCGTGGCGTTGCCGAACCGTTCGTGCGCCTCGGGACGGATGACGGTTTGGGCGAGGTCCTCCCCCGAGAGCTTCGCCACGCCGGCGGCGAGCGCGCCGATCGTGAGCGTCGCCACCGCCAGCGTGCCGAACCGGGCTCTGACAGGGGGCGACACCACGGCGGCGATCGTCGCGAGGGCGCCGACCGGCAGCGCCACGACCACGAGGTGGACGACCAATGGGTGCAGGGGCAGGCCGAGGAACGAGGTGTCCAGCGGGATCATGCCGCCAACTCTAGGCGCGCGGTCAGTCCGTGATGTCGATCGAACCCGTGCCGGTCACGGCCGTGATCCGGTGGGGTGAGGACGAGTCCTGGGCCACCTCGACGTCGGCCGACCCTGTGCCGGGGCGGGCGTCGACCGCATACGCACCCCGGGGCACGGCGATGTCGACCGAGCCGGTGCCCGTCTGGGCGGTGACGGCGCGGGGTGGGGCTCCCTCTATGTGGATGTCCACGGACCCGGTGGACGTCTCGGCGTTCACCTCGGCGGCGCCGCCGCGGACGTCGATGCTGCCGGTCGACGTGCGCCCGGTGACCTTCTCGAACGTGCCGTCGACCTCGATCGACCCCGTCTCGGCCTGCAGGTCGACGGTGCCGAACCTGCCGTCCACCTCGAGGGACGCCGTCGTCGTGCGCAGGGTGACGTCGGGGGTGCTGCCCTCCATCGACCGGGGGAGCACGATCGTGAGCTGTTCGCTCGAGAACCATCGCCAGCCGGGTTGGTCGGTGAGCTCGACGACGAGCTGCCCGTCCGTGACGCGGTAGCTCAGCCCACCCTCGGGGAGGTCGCGTTCCACGAGGCGGGGGCGGTCGATGCCGTCGTAGCGGACATGGACGTCCACGGCGTCGGTGGTCACGGCGACCGAGGTCACGGCGTCCAGCACCTCGGTGGTGCGCTCGCCCCGGGTTGCGGTGTTGAGGACGCCACCGGCGCCGCCCAGGGAACCCCAACCCATCGCGACGCTACTGACGGCGACCACCCCCGCAGCGGCCCAAGCCGTGGTGACGATGGCGCGGTGGGTTGCGGTCCTGGGCACGAGATCGCTCATGGCGGGGTCCTTCGGTGGGGGCTGTCCGACCACCCAACCACACCGGGCGCCGGGGTGGTGGCGTCCGTGGCCAGGACCGGGGTCGGGTCAGGGACACAACCGGTGCGAGACTGGCGGTCATGCTTGGTGGACTCGCGCTGATCCTGGCGTTGCAGCTGGTGGGTGAGGTGTTCGTGCGGGCGACGGGCCTGCCGATCCCCGGGCCCGTCATCGGCATGGTGCTGTTCTTCGTCTGGTTGCGGTGGCGCAAGCCGCGGGAAGGCAGCTCGACGGTGCACGCCGCCGACGTCCTGGTGCGCTACCTGCCGATCATGTTCGTGCCCACCACCGTCGGCGTCGTCGTGTACGGGCCGCAGATCGCCTCCCAGTGGGTGCCCGCGCTGGTGGCCTCCTTCGGCACCTGGCTGTTGACCTTCGTCCTCGTGGCTTGGGTGGCGGTCTGGCTGCGCCCGCGGCGTCCGAAGAGGGAGGCCGCGTGATGGAGAACCTGACCGCGACGTGGGAGTGGCTGTCGACCTCGCCGCTGCTCGCCCTGACCCTGACGGTGGGGCTGTACTGGGCCTCCGACAAGCTGTGGGAGAAGTCGGGGCGCAACCCGCTGCTCACGCCGCTGCTGGTCGCGTCGGCGCTCATCTGCGTGGTGCTGGTGGTGTTGCGCCTCGACTACGCGGCGTACGCGTCGGGGGCGGGGATCCTGACGTTCCTGCTCGGGCCGGCGACCGTGGCGTTGGCATTGCCACTGCACCGGCAGGCCTCGCACGTGAAGGAGGCCGCGCCCATGGTGCTCGGGGCCGTGCTGGTCGGCGCGTTCTTCTCGGTGCTGTCGGGCTACTGGGTGACGGTGCTGTTGGGCGGATCGGCCGAGCTGGCGGCGTCCATGGCCCCGAAGTCGTCGACCACACCCATCGCGATGGCGCTGGCCGAGCAGGTGGGCGGGTTGGCGCCGCTGGCGGTGCTGTTCGTGATGGTGGCGGGGCTGTCGGGGGCGGTGATCGGGCCGAAGGTCCTGGACCTGGTCGGCGTGCGCGACCCGCGGGCGCGGGGCCTGGCGATGGGCGTGGCCTCGCACGGGGTCGGCACGTCGCGGGCGTTCCAGGAGGGCCAGACCCAAGGCGCGTTCTCGGGGCTGGCGATGGGGCTGACCGGTCTCGCCGTGTCGGTGATCATCACCTGGTTGGTGCCGTAGGAAGGGGTCGGTCCGGCAGGATGGGCGCATGCGCACACCCCCCGAGCTGCCGCCCGCGATCGCTGCGTGGGTCGAGGCCGACCGTTCGTTGCAGCTGGACGCGATGGAGGCCCAGCTGTCGCCCACCTGAGTGCTCCGGTCGCCGCTGACCGACGCCTTCGTCTTCATCGGACGCCGCGAGGTCGCCCAGGTCTTCGCCGCGGCCTTCGACCTGCTGCGCGACATCGAGATCGTGGCCGTGACCGGGTCGGGGCCCGACTGGGTGGTGCATGGGGCCAACACCTTGCGGGGTCGCAGCCTGGAGGAGATCCAGTGGCTGCGCCTGGGCGACGACGGGTTGATCGCGGAGGTGACGCTGTTCATCCGCCCGGCGCCGGCGGCGATCCGGCTGTTCGCGCGCATCGGC
>CALMPQ010000421.1 GCA_937872005.1 uncultured Propioniciclava sp. | reverse complement strand
CGCCAGGTTTGTGCGGCGTAGATGAACGACAACCCCAGCGCGCGCTCGTTGGCCATCCGGGTGCGCAGCGTCGGGATGGGTGCGGTGGACGGCAGTTCGTCCAGGCAGGCCAGCAGCGGCGGACACAACCGTCCCCACGGTGCGGCATGCGCCAGGGCCAGGGCGGTGTCGAGCACGTGCTCGGCCAGCGCCGTCATCAACGGCGAGGCCGACGCGTAGGGGTCCTCTCGTCCGAGGAGGTAGATGGTGCCCCGGCGGTGGCTGACGTCGGCGATGTCGGTGGCCGGCCGGCCGACGGTGGGCACGCAGCGGGCCATGATCCCGGGCTGGAAGAACAGGTCCATGGCTTGGTGGACGGTGGTGCGCGTGTTGGACGCCGTGCGTTCGTCGCCCGTGAGGGCCCCGTTGAGCAGGCCGTGCCAGTGCGGGGCGGCATCAGGGTGCTGGCGGAGGATCTCGATGGGCTCCAAGCTGTCCAGCGGGTGCGCGACCCACGCCAGCACGGTGTCGAGGGTCTGCCCGGTGAGCGCTGCGGCGTGGAAGTAGCCCTGCAGCACCTTGGCGGCCTCGGCGGCATAGAAGCGGGCCGCCGAATCCCCGGTCCCGCCCGAGGTCGCACCGCGCAGGGTGCCGGCGGTGAACGCCTTGGCGCGCCGTTCGGCGATCAGCGGGTCGACGCAGCCGTCGATCGGGTTCCAGACGAGTTCGGGGAGCCCGGGCGCCACCCCGAAGGGGTCCAGCACCAGGCAGGGACGCCCATCGTGGCTGCGCGAGGTAAAGGACAGGAACAGGTCGGCGGGCTTGGTGAGGGTGACCAGTGCGGCGCCGGGCGCGTTCAGGAGGGCGGGGGTGAGCAGGTCGAGGGTCTTCCCGGTACCCTGGGGGCCGATCACCCCGCAGGTGCGGTCCCAGGGGCACCACAGGTCACCGCCGCGAGGTTCGTGCGCTCGTCCGATCCGCCAGCCGATCTGGGTGGGGTCGAAGCGCGGACGCCGACGTGCGGGCTTGGTCGTGGTGAGGGTCATCGCTGGTCTCGTTTCCGGGGGTGGAGGTCGGGTCGGATGATGTGGCGGACCTCGCGAAGCCGACTCAGTCCCAGGATCGTCTCGGCGTCGCCGGCGGTGGACAGGCCCTTCATTCGGCCCGGCCCCCAGCGAGTGAGCAGGAGCCGTCCGGCGACCACGAGCAGGGCCGTGACCACAAGCAGCGCGAGCGTGATCAACACGGCGAAGCTGGACGCCGAAGTGGCGCTGCAGCTGGCCTCCGGCAGCCCGGCGGAGGCATCGCCGGTGAGGATGCCCGGCAGCGCGCTGATCAGGTTGCTGGCCGGGGTGAGCTGCCACCTGCCGGTCGCGACGTAGCAGGCAGCGCCGCGACCGAGGTGGATGGCCATCACCAGGGCGTAGACGACGCAGAGGAGGACCGCGGCCGGGACTTCCCACGTGAAGGGGTAAGGGTTGGTGCGGCGTTGCCGCTGCAGGGTGCCCATCAGGTTCCTTGGGGGGTGTCGGCGAGGTTGCCCAGCCGCCAGATCTCGTAGATGTTCCGGTTGGCCCAGATCGTGTAGTCGTAGTGGCCGACCCCCTTGCGGACGGCTTCGAGGCTGGTGTGACCGGCGGGGTTGTAGACGAACAGCACGTGGCCGACGTGGTTGGGTCCGCGCCAGGTGTTGGTGAACACGAAGTCCCCGGGTCGTTCCTGACCGGGGGGAACCCGGAAGCCGTTGCCCTTGGCCAGCCAATCCCGCTGGGCCTGGGAGGTGCGCGGGATGCTGATGCCGATCGAGCCCAGGGTGGCTTGGGTGAAGCTGGAGCAGTCCCACGCGTTCGGCCCGTTGGCCCCGAACACGTACGGTTTCCCGAGCTGCTGGCGGGCCCAGGCGAACATCTGCTGGACGCGCTCGTTGGTCAGCGGCGGCAGGGTCGGATCCCCGGCACCCCCGGCGGCTCCGCAATCGTCGGGTGAGCCGGCGACGATGCCGCCGCCGTACGCGTGCGCGTAGGACAAGACGTCGTTGACGTACCAGGTGGCCCGGTTGTACGCGAACAGGGCTTTGCGGACGCCGGTCTCACCGTTGGTGACGCCCATCGCGGTCAAATAGTTGGCCGCCGAGTGGACGCTGTCGGCGTCGTTGCGGATGTCGGCGCGGTTGTCGCCGTTCCCGTCGACGCCGTAGCCGGCGAAGGTGGCGGGCATGAACTGCATCAAGCCTTGGGCGCCGGCGCTGCTGGTGTGGTTGTTGCGGCCGTGGTTGGTCTCGGCCATCCCGATACCGGCCAACAAGGTCCAGGGCAGCACATAGCGGGCAGCCGCAGCCCTGTAGAGCGCTTCGATGTCGGCCGGGATCGGGGTCGGCGGATTGGCCAGGCTGTCCTTGCGCGGTTCCCCAGGCTGGGGCAGGACGAACCCGACACCACCCTCACCTCCGGTGTCGGGGTCCTCGGGCACCTCCAGCTGGAGGCTGGCGTCCACCGGGACGGTGACACAAGGGCGGTTCAACACCAGGGCCGCGCCGGTGGGGGCGAGGAGTCCGTTGAGGACGATGATCAGGGCCAGCGGGAGGGCCAGCACGGGCGCGCACGCGAGGGCGACGAATCTCACGGGCGGGTTCCTTCGATCGCAGCGTTGGTGTAGGTGAGCTGGGCCTCCCAGGGGGTGAGCACGGTCTTGACCTTGTGCAGTTGGCCGCCGACCAGCCACAGGGCGCGGCCCTTCTCCTGGCGGGCCCAGCCGGTGACCAGGTCCTGGCCGATCGGCCCGAGTTCCAACAGGCGTTCGAGTTCGTGCCCGACCCCGGCGTCCTGGCCGTGCAGGATCTTGATGTCGGCCAGATGGAGCAGGTCGCGGGCGATGGCGACGGCTTGGGAGGTCTGCTCGCCGACCGACAGCAGGTCGGAGGGTTTGTGCGCGACCACGAACTGGATGTCGCCGGTGGAGCGGGACAGCCGCAGGTCGGCGTCCAGGCTCTTGACCGGTTCGGGACCCAACCGCATCTGTTTCCAAGCTTCGTCGCGGACGATGATCCGCCGATCCCCGGCCGCGGACATTTCCCGCATACCTCTCCCCCAACTGTTGAGGCAGGTCAGGGCGATGCCGATCGCCTCATCGCCGAGGGGCTCCAGGCGGGACAGGCTCAAGGATTGGATGGGCGCGTTCCAGTCCACATCGATGGTGGTGTGGTCGTCGAACAAACCCGCCAGCGCGCCCGAGACCAGTTGACCCAGGGCGTCGCGGAGCAGCCGGGTGTGGTCGAGGAATTGGCGTTCGGTCTCATACCGGCAGGTGCTGATCAGGTCGTCGGTGGGGTTGTTGAGCAGGTGCCACACAGCCGGGATGGTGGTCTCTCGCAGGCGGGTGTTGCCCTGATGGTGGCCGGTCAGGATCCGCAGGGCGGCGATGACGACGACTTCGTCGCTGGGCCCGAACGGGACATGCAGCTCGCCGATCTTCTGGCTGCCCACCAGACCGCGGACGAGGGTGAGCCAGCGGCCGAACACGAGGGCCGCCCGCCGCTTCGCCTCCGCCGCTTCGAGGTGGTCCCAGCCCTCGCCGAGCGGGCCGAAGGCGAGCGGGTTGATCCGGGTACCCAGACCGTGGCCGATGACGAACGGTTCGACGCCGAGCGCGCGACAGAGGGGTTCGTATTCGTCCTTGGGGTCGCCCAGGATGAGGGTGCGGTAGCCGAAGTCGCCCATCCGCAGGCAGAACGCCTTCGTGGTGCTGGACTTGCCGCCGCCGGGCTTGCCGAAGGTGATGATGTTCGGGTTGGTGACCGGAATGGTCTCGTCCAGCACCCAGCCGTGCGGGTCGGCGTAGAAGCTGCCGCCGCTGAAGTAGTCGATCCCCATCTGCGCCCCCGTCGGCGGCAGGCCGGGGCCGGTGACCAGCGGCCACAACACCGGCGCTTGGTCTGAGGTCATCCGCCACCGCGAGACCGGCACGGACGCCGGCGTCCACCCCGCCCCCCGGACGGGACGGCCCCGCCACGACGCGGTGTGGAACAGGCGCGTCACCGGCGGCGGCTCGGCCTGGGTGGGGGCGGCGGGCAGGGTGTGGCCGAAGTCGCTCAACAAGGACCCGACCCCACGCCCGGTCCCGGGGCGGCGCATCAGAGGCCCCCGGTCCGGTTGAGGCCCACGCCGAGGGGAATGGTGGCGGCGGTGAAGGCGGCGTCCTG
>CALMPQ010000420.1 GCA_937872005.1 uncultured Propioniciclava sp. | reverse complement strand
CACGATGGCCGACCCCATCATCACGTTCGACCGCGTGCACAAGACCTTCGGCTCCGGGCCGAAGGCGGTGCACGCGGTCGTCGACGTCGCCCTCGCCATCGAGGCGGGGGAGATTTTCGGCGTCATCGGCTTCTCCGGAGCCGGCAAGTCGACGGTCGTGCGCCTGATCAACGGGCTCGAGCCCGTGACCTCGGGGACGGTCGTCGTCGACGGGCACGAGGTGTCGGCCATGAGCGAGAAGCAGCTGCGGGCGGTGCGCCCCGACATCGGGATGATCTTCCAGCAGTTCAACCTCTTCAACTCCAAGACCATCGCCGAGAACGTCGCCTACCCGCTGCGCCTCGCCAAGTGGGATGCCGCCCGTCGCGAGGCGCGCGTCGCCGAGTTGCTGGAGTTCGTTGGCCTCTCCGACAAGGCGAAGGCCTACCCGGCGCAGCTCTCGGGCGGCCAGAAGCAGCGCGTCGGCATCGCGCGCGCCCTGGCGACCGACCCCAAGATCCTGCTGGCCGACGAGTGCACCTCGGCGCTCGACCCGCAGACGACCCGCGAGGTGCTCGACCTGCTGCGCCGCGCCAACCGCGAGCTCGGCCTGACGGTCGTGCTCATCACCCACGAGATGGACGTCGTGCGCCACCTGTGCGACCGCGTCCTGATCATGGAGCACGGGCGTGCCGTCGAGGTGGGCGACGTGTACGACATCTTCGCCAACCCCGCCCGAGAGGTCACGCGCCGGTTCGTCCGCACGGCCCTGCGCGACCGGCCCTCCCCCGAGGCCCTGGCCCGCCTGGCCCACTCCCACCCCGGACGCCTCGTGACCGTCGAGGTCGTCGACGGCGCCGGCGACCGCGCCGACGTCTTCGCCCGCCACGGGGTGACCGCCCAGATCATCTACGGCGGCATCATCGAGGTCGGCGAGCGCCCGTTCGGCTCACTGACGTATGCCCTGTCCGGCCCCGACGACCGGGTGGAGGCAGCGCTGGCCGAGCTCGCGGCGTCCACTGCCGTTGAAGAACACGATGTGGAGGCGCTGCGATGAAGTTCGACTTCGGGGCCAACGGCCACATCTTCGCCGAGGCGATCGCCACGACGCTCTACATCGTCACGCTCGCCCTCGGCATCGGCGGCATCGCAGGCCTGGCGATGGGCGTGCTGCTGTCGATCACCCGCAAGGGCGGCCTGCGGCCCAACGCGCTCGTGTTCAACGTGCTCAACGTGCTGATCAACTTCTTCCGGCCGATCCCGTTCATCGTGTTCATCGCGGCGATGGGACCGTTGACGCTCGCCGTCGTGGGGTCCTCGATCGGCACGAACGCCTTCCTGTTCCCGGCGTCGCTGATGGTGTCGTTCGCCTCGGCGCGCTTGGTCGAGCAGGCGCTGGTCAACCTCGACCCGGGCTACATCGAGGCCGCGCGGTCGATGGGGGCGTCCACGTGGACGATCATCCGCACCGTCATGCTCCCCGAGGCGCTGGCCCCCCTGATCCTGGCCTACACGTTCCTGTTCGTGGCGGTGGTCGACATGTCGGCGCTCGCCGGCATCGTCGCGGGCGGCGGCCTGGGTGCCTTCGCGCTGTCGTACGGCTACCAGCGCTTCGACTGGGCCATCACCTGGATCACCGTGGGCGTCATCGTGCTGCTCGTGCAGGGCGTCCAGTTCCTGGGCAACTGGCTGGCGAGGCGGGCGCTGCACCGCTGACGTGGCCGACGTGGAAGGATGGCCGGGAGAAGTTCGATGAGAGGAACCCATGCCCAGCCACCTGTCCATGGAGGAGATCTACCGCCACGCCTGTGAGGTCATCCCCGGCGGGGTGAGTTCGCCCGTGCGCGCGTTCGGCTCGGTGGGCGGCACCCCGGTCTTCCTGCAGGCTGCCGAGGGCGCCCATGTGGTTGATGTCACCGGACGCCGCTACGTCGACCTGGTCTGCTCGTGGGGTCCGGCGCTCCTGGGCCACGCGCACCCCGAGGTGGTCGCCGCCGTGCAGGAGGCCGCGACCCGCGGGCTGTCGTTCGGGGCGCCGACCACCGCTGAGGTCGAGTTGGCCGAGCTGATCCGGGCCCGGGTTCCGTTCGCCGACAAGGTGCGTTTCGTGTCGACCGGCACCGAGGCGACGATAACGGCGATTCGGGTGGCGAGGGGCGCGACCGGGCGCGACGTGATCGTGAAGTTCGCCGGCTGCTACCACGGCCACTCCGACGCCCTGCTGGCCGCGGCCGGGTCGGGCGTCGCAACCCAGGGCATGCCGGGTTCGGCGGGGGTCACGGCCGCCGCTGCGGCCGACACGCTGGTGGTCGACTACAACGATGTTGCTGCGTTGGAGGCGGTGTTTGCTGCCCGTGGGTCCGAGATCGCGTGCGTGATCACCGAGGCGGCGCCGGCGAACATGGGCGTTGTGCCGCCGGACCCGGGGTTCAACGCCGCCATTCGGCGCCTGACCCTGGAGCACGGCGCGCTGATGATCTTCGACGAGGTGCTGACCGGGTTCCGGGTCGGCCCCGCCGGCTGGTGGGGCATCGAGGCGTCCCTCGGCGAGGCGCCGATCACCCCCGACATCGTCACGTTCGGCAAGGTCGTGGGCGGCGGCATGCCGCTGGCGGCACTGGCCGGGCCTGCTGCGTTGATGGACCTGCTGGCCCCGGTCGGTCCGGTCTACCAGGCGGGCACGCTGTCGGGTAACCCGCTCGCCACCGCGGCGG
>CALMPQ010000419.1 GCA_937872005.1 uncultured Propioniciclava sp. | reverse complement strand
CCGCGAACCGTCCGGACGCCCACACCAGCAGCCCTGCGCCCGCCAGGAGACCCAGGGCCACCCCGACGTCCCCCCACGTGCCGGGGTCCGCGGCGAGCAGGCCGGCCTCGAGGTCCTGCTGCTCGGCCGCACCGAGGGGGCCACCCAGCGACGCAAGCCCCTCGGTCGACCAGAACACGACGCCGAGGGCCACCATCACGAGGCCGGAGACGAGGTTGCCGACGGTCGTCGTGACCGGGCCCAGCACCACGGGCCGAGGCTTCAACCAGGCGCGCCGACCGAGGTCCAGCCCCTCCCACAGCAGGGCGAGGACGACCAGGGGGACGACCATGCCCACCGCGAAGATCGCCAGCAGCAGGCCGCCGCGGACGGCGTCCCCACCCAGCGCGGCGACGGCGAGCACGGAGCCGAGGATGGGGCCGGCACAGGTGCCCGCGACGCCGTACACCGTGCCGAGCACGTACACCGACAGGGCGCTCGTCGGGTTGGCCCCCTGCCGGGTTGCACCGGGGAGGGGGATGGCGACGCCGAGGGCCTGGACCAACCCCAGCACGATGACGAGCAGGGCCGCCACCGCGATGAACGTCCCGCGGTGGGCGCTGAACAGAGCGCCCACCGAGCCGGCGGCGGCACCGAGCGGCACCAACGTCGTCACGAGCCCGAGGTAGAACAGCCCGGTCCTGCCGAGCAGCGCAACGCCACTGCCGAACGCGTACGCGAAGAAGGCGGGCAGGAGCATGACCGAGCAGGGGCTCGCGATCGTTGCGATCCCGCCCAGCAGTGCCCCCAGGTAGCCGATGTCGGGCATCAGCGCGCGAGCTCGGCCGCGATCACCGTCTCGAACGACTCGGTGGGCTGGGCGCCGCTGAGGGCCTGGCCACCGACCACGAAGAACGGGGTGCCCGAGATGCCCAACTGGCGCGCCTCGGCGGAGTCGGCGCGCACCGCCTCGAGCAGGGCCGCGTCGTCGAGCGAGGTCTCGAAGGCGGCCAGGTCGGGGACGCCGGCGGTGCGCGCGAACTCGATCAGGTTGGGCCGCTGGATGTCGGGGTGCCCGCTGGGCGGCGCGGCGGCGAAGACGGCCTCCTGGAACTCCCAGAACTTGCCCTGCCGCCCCGCCGCCCGCGCGGCGACCGCCGTGCCCTCGGACTGCTCGCCGAACAGTGCCAGGTCACGGAACTCGATGCGCAGGCTGCCGTCGTCGACGTACTTCTGCAGGTCGGGCAGGGTGCGCTGGTGCCACACGGCGCAGAACGGGCACCGGTAGTCGGACCAGTTCGTCATGACGACCTTGGCGTCCACCGAGCCCATCGCGAGGGCGTCGGCGGCATCCCGGCGCGGCAGGTCGAGCAGGAACTTCTCCAGCTCCGGGTTCGGTTGCGCGCTCGTGGACGCCGCGGGTTCCGGCTGGGCCGCACCCGAGGTGGGGGCGGCCGGGGCCGGGGCGGCGGCGTCCGGCTGGACGGCGGGACGCACCTGCATGCCGAGCAGGAAGGCCAGGCCCACGCTCAGCACCCACGCAACCACGAGGCGACCGGTGCGGCGGCGTCCGGGCGCTTGCGGCTGCGGGGCGGCGGGGCTGGGCTGGGTGCTGGACATGGTGATCACCGTAGCTTCCCTATACTGGTGCCCGATTCCATTCCCACACCACAGACCTCACAAGGACGGTTCATGCCCGAGTTCGTGTTCACCATGCACAACGTGCGCAAGTCGTTGGGCGAGAAGCTCATCCTCGACAACGTCACGCTGTCGTTCTACGAGGGCGCCAAGATCGGCGTCGTCGGCCCCAACGGCGCCGGCAAGTCGACCCTGCTGAAGATCATGGCCGGCCTGGAGAAGCCCAACAACGGCGACGCCATGCTCGGCAAGGGCAAGACCGTCGGCATCCTGCTGCAGGAGCCCCCGCTGACCGAGGACAAGACGGTCATGGAGAACGTGCAGGAGGCCGTGGCCGACACCCTCGCCAAGGTCGAGCGCTTCAACGCGATCGGCATGGAGATGGCCGAGCCGGACGCCGACTTCGACGCCCTCATGGCCGAGATGGGCACCCTGCAGGAGGAGCTCGACCACCTCAACGCGTGGGACATCGAGAGCCAGCTCGAGCAGGCGATGGACGCCCTCCAGTGCCCGCCCGGTGACACCCCCGTCGACGTCCTCTCCGGTGGTGAGCGCCGCCGCGTGGCCATGGTGAAGCTGCTGCTCGCCCAGCCCGACCTGCTGCTGCTCGACGAGCCCACCAACCACTTGGACGCTGAGTCGGTCGCCTGGCTGGAGGGCCACCTCAAGAACTACCCGGGCGCCGTCCTGGCCGTCACCCACGACCGGTACTTCCTCGACAACGTCGCCGAGTGGATCTGCGAGATCGACCGCGGCAAGCTGCACCCCTACGAGGGCAACTACTCCACCTACCTGGAGACCAAGCGCTCCCGCCTGCAGATCGAGGGCAAGAAGGACGCCAAGCGCGCCAAGATCCTCGAGCGCGAGCTCGAGTGGGTGCGCGCCAACCCGAAGGCCCGCCAGGCCAAGAACCGCGCCCGCCTCGCCCGCTACGAGGAGCTCGCCGCCGAGGCCGAGAAGAACCGCCAGATCGACCCCGCCGAAATCAACATCCCGCCCGGCCCGCGTCTGGGCTCCGACGTCCTCGAGGCCAAGGGCCTCACCAAGGGCTTCGGCGACCGCGTGCTCATCGACAACCTGTCGTTCACCCTGCCGCGTGCCGGCATCGTGGGCATCATCGGCCCCAACGGCGTCGGCAAGACCACGCTGTTCAAGATGGTCACCGGCTTCGAGGAGCCCGACTCGGGCGAGCTGAAGATCGGCAAGACCGTCCAGTTCAGCTATGTCGACCAGAACCGCGCCGGCATCGACCCCAAGAAAAACGTGTGGGAGGTCGTCTCCGACGGGCTGGACCACATCAAGGTCGCCAACTTCGAGATGCCGTCGCGCG
>CALMPQ010000418.1 GCA_937872005.1 uncultured Propioniciclava sp. | reverse complement strand
CCTCGAAACAGGGGCCCGGGCCCGACGGACAACAACCGGACAACACCTGCCCCGAGAAATCTGCCACGCCTGGCTACGCCCGCCACGGTTCCAACCGGCGCAAGCGTTGCCAACCGGCGCAGATGTCTCGGCGATCGTGACAAAGGTGAGTGTCGCGGCACCCAGCCGCCCAGCACCCAGCCCGATCAGGTGAGCGTCGCCACCATGACGGCCTTGATGGTGTGCAGCCGGTTCTCGGCCTGCTCGAACACGATCGACGCCTCGGACTCGAAGACCTCGTCCGACACCTCCAGCTCGCGCATGCCGGTCAGGTCGTGCACCAACCGGGCCGTCGAGGTCTCCAGGTCGTGGAACGCCGGCAGGCAGTGCATGAACTTCGCCCCGGGCCCGGCCAGCCGCATCACCGACGACGTCACCCGGTAGGGCGCCAGCACCCGGCAGCGCTCCGCCCAGACACCCTTGGGTTCGCCCATCGACACCCAGACGTCGGTGTGCACGAAGTCGGCCCCCCGGACGCCGGCCGCGACGTCCTCGGTCACCGTGATCCGCGCGCCGGTGGCCTCCGCGATCGAGCGCGCCGACGCCACCAGCTCGGACGAGGGCGCGAACGCGGCGGGCGAGACCAACCGCACGTCCATGCCCATCATCGCGCCCATGGTGAGCAACGAGTTGCCCATGTTGAAGCGGCAGTCACCCAGATAGGCGAACGCGATCTCCGAAGCCGGCTTGCCCGACGACTCGATCATCGTGAACGCGTCGCACAGCGACTGGGTGGGGTGCCAGTCATCGGTCAGGCCGTTCCAGACCGGCACCGGCGAGTACTGGGCGAGCGTCTCGACGGCCTCCTGCTTCGCCCCGCGGAACTCGATCCCGTCGTACATCCGCGACAGCACCCGCGCGGTGTCGGCGGCCGACTCCTTCGACCCGATGTGCGACCCGGACGGGTCCAGGTAGGTCGTGAACGCGCCCTGGTGCCAGGCGGCCACCTCGAAGGCCGCGCGGGTCCGCGTCGAGCCCTTCTCGAAGATCAGCGCGAAGGCCTTCCCGGTCAGGCGTCGCTCCTCGCGGCCTTCCCTGCGGGCGGCCTTCAGTTCGCCCGCGAGGTCGACGAGGTGCAGCCACTCCTCGGGGGTGAAGTCCACCTCCTTCAGGAAGTCCCGTCCGGTCAGCTCGCCCATCGGTGCGCATCGCCTTTCTCGACCCGGGGTTCAGGCCCAAGACAGGGTCCTCCCGGGGACGCCATTCTTGCGCACGTGACAGGATGGACGCCGTGATCATTCGCTTCTTGGTCAGCGCCCGGTCGCTCGGTCTCGCCACCTGGCTGCTGCCCGGCATCTGGCTCGACTACTCCGGCAAGCCCGTGGACGCCGCCGTCACCATGCTCATCGTGGCGGCCATCTTCGGGCTGGTGAACGCCCTCATCAAGCCGCTGTTCGTGTTCGTGACCTCCCCCCTGCTGCTCATCACCCTCGGCCTGTTCCTGCTCATCATCAACGCGGCCCTGCTGATGCTCACCTCGTGGGTGTGCGCCCAACTGGGCGTGCCGTGGGGCGTGAATGGGTTCTGGGATGCCTTCTGGGGCGCCCTGCTCGTCTCCATCGTCAGCTTCGTGCTGAACTCCTTCGTCGGGCGCCGCGGCGAGGTCCACCGGTGACCCCTTCGACAGGCTCAGGGATCAAGGTCGTCTTCGTCTGCTGGGGCAACATCTGCCGCTCCCCCATGGCCGAACGCGTGGCGCGCGGTCACGCGGCCCGCGAGGGCCTCACCGGCGTGACCTTCTCCTCGTTCGGCGTCTCCAGCGAGGAGACCGGCAACCCGATCGACCGGCGTGCCCGGACCGTCCTCGACAAGGCCGGCTACGACTCCAGCGACCACCGCGCACGGAGGATCACGGCGTCCGACATCGCCGACGCCGACCTGGTCATCGGGTTGGAGCGCCTCCACACCGACCGGATGCGCCAACTCGCCCCCGACGCCGAGTACCACCTGCTCACCGACTTCGACCCCGCCGCCGAGCCCGGTTCGGGCATCGACGACCCCTGGTACGGCGACGCGGCCGGCTTCAACGACACCCTCGCCGCCATCGAGGCGGCCATGCCCGGCGTGCTGGCAAGGGTGAGGGAGTTGCAACATCGTTAGGATGACCCCATGCACATCCTCGTGGTGGACGACGACCAGGCCGTCCGTGACTCGCTGAAGCGGTCGCTGCAGTACAGCGGCTACGAGGTCGCATCCGCCAACGACGGCATCGAAGCCCTCGCCCACCTGAGCTCCCACAAGGTCGACGCGGTGATCATGGACGTCATGATGCCCCGCCTCGACGGCCTCGAGACGACCCGCATGCTGCGCGGCCAGGGCAACGACGTGCCGATCCTCGTCCTCACCGCGCGCGACGCCGTGGGCGACCGGGTCGACGGCCTCGACGCCGGCGCCGACGACTACATGGCCAAGCCCTTCGCCCTCGACGAGCTCATGGCCCGCCTGCGCGCGCTCACCCGGCGCAGCCGCCCCGACAACGAGGACGCCGCACCCGCCGAAGCCCAGGTACTCACCTTCGAGGACCTGCGGATCGACCTCAACACCCGCGAGGTGACCCGCGCGGGGAACCGCATCTCACTCACGCGCACCGAGTTCGCCCTGCTGCAGACCTTCATGGAGAACCCGCGCAAGGTGCTCGAGCGTTCGTGGCTGCTGAACGAGGTGTGGGGGTTCGAGTTCCCGACGACGGCGAACTCGTTGGAGGTCTACATCGGCTACCTGCGCCGCAAGACCGAGGGTGAGGGCGGCACCCGCCTGATCCACACCGTGCGCGGCATCGGGTACGTGCTGCGCGAGACGGCCCCGTGAGCCGACTGCG
>CALMPQ010000417.1 GCA_937872005.1 uncultured Propioniciclava sp. | reverse complement strand
ATGGGACGACCGAAATGTCGCATCACTTTGCACACGGGCGGCCTCGAATTGCACACCGAGCGCAGCGAGGACGCCCCTCAACCCCGAGGTGATCGCGGGCAGGTCTGAGGGGGACACCACGGTCACGAGCAGCGTCCGCGCGGCGGGGACGCGGTCGACCACGGCGTCCCACGGTTGTTCACCGGTGGATGTCAGGAGGGTGAGTGTCGCGTCCAGGTCGAGCACGGTGTCCAGGTCGTCGACCTCGACCAGCACGGCCCGCTCGCCCGCCGGCAGCAGCCGCCAGGTCATGGCGCGAACGGGGCGATGGTGAAGCCGGCGGCGACCAGGGCGTCCCGCACGCGTCGGGCCAGCAGCACCGCGCCCGGGGTGTCGCCGTGCACGCACAGCGACTGGGCCCCCGCCCGGGCGAGGGCCACGGCCTGGGTGACCACGGCGTCCGGGTCGTGGATCACCGCGCCGGGCTCGGACCGCGGCACCAACGTGCCATCGGGCCGGTAGGCGCGGTCGGCGAACGCCTCGCCCACCGGGCGCAAGCCGGCTTCGGCGGCGAAGCGCAGGAAGGCTGAGCCGGGCAGCCCGAGCACGGGCAACCCAGGGGAGTGCGCCGCGATCGCGCGCACCACGGCGGACGCCTGCTCCTCATCGGCGACGATCCGGTTGTAGAGGGCGCCGTGGGGCTTCACGTAGGCGACCCGCCCCCCGGTGTCCGAGGCGATGGCGGCCAGGAAGGCCAGCTGCTCGCTCACGTCGGTGGCGAGCTGGGTGGGGGAGGGGTCGAGCGGGCGGCGTCCGAAGTGCTCGCGGTCGCGATAGGACGGGTGCGCCCCGACGGACACGCCGCCTCGAACTGCACCCTCGACGGTGCAACGCGCCGTGGCGAGGTCACCCGCGTGGAACCCGCACGCCACATTGGCGCTGCTGACCAGCGAGAGCAGGGCGAGGTCATCGCCCATGCCTTCGCCGAGGTCGGCGTTCAGGTCGACGGTGGGCACGAGGCCCAGTCTGCCCTTCGACAGGCTCAGGGACCGTCAGTACACCCAGACCCGGGCTTCGATGGGGGTGTTCTCGAAGATCCACTTCGCGTCGTCCTTGGAGGCGACGTTCACGCAGCCGTGGCTCGACCGAGCGTGGCCGCGCTTGGCGAAGTCGGCCGAGTAGTGCACGTACATGTTCGGGTCGAACATCACCGAGTACGGCATCACGCCCTCGCCGTAGGTGGGTGAGCTCGGGTTGCGGTGCTTGTTGTAGACCCGCCACAGACCGTTCGCGGTCGGGAAGTTGCGCCACTTCTTGGTCTTTGCATCGGAGGTCCAGCCGCCGAGGCGCACGTCGATGACCTTCTCGCTCACCCCATCACGGACGAACGTCAGCGTCGAGTGCGCCTGGTCGACACACAGCACCACGCCGGGGATCTCGGTGCACTCGCGCGGCAGTTCGGTCGTGCGCGCGGGGCGTCCGGACGCCAGGGCGTACCAGGTCTGGGGCCCCGCGTTCCCGTCGGCCCGCACCTCGCGCGAGCGCTGGTAGCGCAGCAGCGCGTTCATGGCGGGCACGCCGATGCGGGTCTCGACCTTGCCGACGAGGAACCCGAGCTCCTTGAGGTCCTCCTGCAGCAGCGTCGCGCAGGCGCCCTTCGACCAGTTCGACACCGTCGTCTCCAGGCAGGCGCCGTACTTCTCCTCCTGCTCGGGGGTGAGCGTGGGCTTCGGCTTGTCCTCGAAGACCGGGCGGCGCAGCCCGATCGTGGTGTCGATCGGCTCCGGGGTCGGGCTCGGCTCCGGGCTGGGTTCCACGCTCGGGGACGCCGCGGGCTGCGGTTGGGCGTCCACTTGGGCGGCGGCTTGGTGCTCCTCGACCACGGCGACGTTGGTGGGTGCTGGGGTCGGCGTCAGGGCACAGCCGGCGAGGATCGGGGAGGCCAGCAGCGCGGCGAGGATCTTCTTCATCGAGGGCTCCGGGGTGAGGGGGTCCCACCATCATCGCCCGAGTCGTGGGGAAACCCGAATCTGAGGCGGCAACCCCACACGGCCGGGGCAACTAAGACCAACGAGCTTATCAATCAGGGCTAATCATGTCTTGGACGTGACATGGACTCCCGTGAGACCGTTGAGGAGTCAACAGCTCGCCCATCGACAAGGGAGTTCGCATGGAACCCGTCGTCATCTGCCACCCGGTGCGCACACCGGTCGGTGGCTTCCTGGGGTCGCTCGCCGCGATGCCGGCCGACGAACTGGCCACGGTCGTCGTCCGCGAGGTCGCGCGCCGGGGCAACCTCGTTGAGGGCGACGTCGACGACGTCATCCTCGGCAACTGCAACCCCAGCGGTGAGTTTCCGGCCATCGGCCGCATCGCCGCGCTCAACGCCGGCCTCGGCATCGGCGTCCCCGGCCTCCAGGTCGACCGACGCTGCGGGTCGGGCCTCCAGGCCGTCCTCTACGGCGCGATGCAGGTCGCGACCGGGGCGTCCAAGCTCGTCATCGCGGGCGGCGCCGAGTCGATGAGCCGCGTGGAGCACTACGCGCTGCTGCGCCAGGGCGTGAAGGGGGACGGGGTGCAGCTGGGCGACCGGCTGGCCCGCGCGCGCACCACGGCGGGCGGCCGCGACCACCCGATCCCCGGCGGCATGATCGAGACCGCGGAGAACCTGCGCCGTGAGTACGGCATCTCCCGCGAGGAGCAGGACGAGCTCGCCCTCGCCTCCCACCGGAAGGCGGCGGCCGCCCAGGCCGAGGGTCGCTACGCCGACGAGCTCGTGCCCGTCGAGGTGCCCAGCCGTGGTGGGACCACGATCGTCGCCACCGACGAGCACATCCGCCCCGATGCCTCGTTGGAGAGCCTCGCGAAGCCGCGCCCC
>CALMPQ010000416.1 GCA_937872005.1 uncultured Propioniciclava sp. | reverse complement strand
TTCCAGGTGGTCATCCTGTCCGACACCTTCTACCAGTTCGGCATGCCGCTGATGGCCCAGCTCGGGTACCCCACGCTGCTGTGCCACAACCTGGAGATCGCCGCCGACCGCATCGTCGACTACCACCTGCGCCAGCCCGACCAGAAGACCAAGGCGGTCGCGGCGTTCCAGTCGCTGAACCTCAAGGTGATCGCCACCGGCGACTCCTACAACGACACCGGCATGCTCGGCCAGGCTGAGCAGGGCATCCTGTTCTGCCCGCCCGACAACGTCATCGCCGAGTTCCCCCAGTACCCGATCGCCTTGGACTACGACCAGATGCGCACCGAGTTCCTCGCCGCCGCCGAGCGGATCGGCTGATCACCCGCACGCGGTGATGAGGTAGAGGGCGGAGGTGCCCTCGGCGTCCACGCGCTCGAAGCCGGGTGCGGTGTCGAGGCCGCGCAGCCCGAGGTGGGTGGGCTCGCGGTCGGCCGGGCCGGGGATCTCGAAGGGGTCCAGCACCAACGCGTACCGAGCACCCGTCTCCGCCAAGGCCGCGCACACGGCCGGATCGGTGGCCACCTCGTTGAGGTTGTCGTGCAGGTATTGCGCCGCCTCACTCGGCGGGGTGTTCATGTACCAATCGGTCACCCGCCGGTCGGCGAACGCGTACGCCAGGGCCCCGCCCTGCCAGGCGTTGACCACGAGCACGTCATCGGGTTGGGTGGTCGTGGGCAGGCGCTCGATCAGGGCGAGTTCGTCGGGGTTGAGGATGCGGGCGTCCGCCGGCACCGAGTAGTCGGCTCGCAGTTCGCCGTAAAGCATCCGCAACCCCCCGGACGCCGTCGCCGTCGTCGCCAGCCCCACGGCCAGGACCACGCCGAGGACGGTGGCGGCGCGGGTGGGCAGGCGGTCGGTGAGGAGGGTGGCGACGCGATCCCACCCCAGGACGGCGAACGGCACCGTGAGCAGCGCCAGCACGGCGGCGATGCGGTAGGGGTCGCTGTAATAGGGGGCCGTGAACAACAGGACGCCGGGGGAGGTCTCCAGGGCGGCGGCACCCACATAGGCCACGCCGACGAGGGCGAAAGGTGCCAGCAGCACCCGCAGGCGGGGCACGAAGCACAGCACCACCAGGCCCGCCACCAAACCGATCGTGAGCACGGGAACCGCCGGGTGCAGCAACGAGGTGCCCGTCAGCACCTCGGCCAGCGCGACGTCGGGCGTGGTGAACGGCCAGCGGATGGACCCGGCGGCGATCGAGTTGCCCATCACCACCCATGCGACCGGGAAGACCACGACGAACCCGGCGACCGCGAGGGTCCACAGCCGGGATCCGCGCAGCGGCGCGCGCCCGCGCGACCGAGCCACGCCCACGAGGGCGACGATGGCGATCGGCCACAGGACCAGGCCGGCTGAGAGTGCGGCGTTCGGGTGCGACAACGCCACCGCCGCGCCGGCGAGCACCGCCACGGTGAGGCCGCTGCCCAGACCGAGCGCGGGCGTCTCACGTCGGTCGAGGAGGTCCCAGCCTGCGGCCAGCACCACCGGGACGAGCGCCAAGCCGAGCATGTTGGGGTAAAGGGGTCCCCACCCGGCCAGCGTGAGCGGGAACGACACCGACGCGAGGGCGAGCGGGCCGACGGCGAGGCGTCCGGCCATGCCAGGGGAGAGCACGGTCTCGACGAACCAGGCCAGCCCGAGGGGCCACACGAGGAAGGCGACCACGAGCGTGCCCGCGTGCGTCGCGGTGCGGACGTCGGCGCCGGCCACCTGCACCACGAACGCGGCCCAGTCGTGCCAAGCGGCCGGGTAGAAGTTGTGGGTCAGGGGTGAGAGGTCGAACGACGACGCGTGGCCCATCGAGGCGAGGTGGATCGCGTTGAGGTGGAACACGTTGTCGTAGCGCTGGGCGAACGTGAGGGGGCCGCCCAGGGCATCGAGGACGCTCCCCCCGACCAGGCCAGTCGCGATGGCCATGCCGGCCAGGTAGGGGGCGAGGATGCGTGGTGAGCGGTGCCCGGCGGGGAGGTCGGCGGCGATCCGGTTGCGGTGGGCGAGGCGCCGTGCCGCGACGAGTCCCACCACCAGGATCGCCGCGAGGCCGGCCACCCACGGCCACCCCCACGGCTGCCCGGCGAACCCGGCGGCGGCTGCACTGGTGACCAGGACGAGGATTCCCACCGGTGCGGCGATCGCCATCGCCGCCAGCGGCGGCAGCCGGAGGGCCACCACCAGGGCGGGGGCGGGCCACAGGAGGGCCAGCGCGGCCACGAGAATCGCCGGGACGGCCTCGGCCCACGCCACGGTGTTCTCCTCTCAGCCGGTGCAGCGGAAAGTATCGCACGCGTCGCATGGCGTCCTGCGGGAGTGGCCGTGCTAGTCTGATGGACAGCGCATTCGCGCGGAGCCCCCCAGATCGGGTGCGACCGACCACGTTCGCCGGCGCGGGATCTGAATCCTCACACTCTTGAAGGTGGCCAACCCACCCGACCCGGCGTGTCACGTCGGGCTTGGAAGGACATTCGTGACCAACATCGACTCGATGCTCCTGCCCGACCTGAAGAAGGTCGCCAGTTCGCTCGGCGTGAAGTCGTCGGGCCTGCGCAAAGCGGAGCTCGTCGCAGCCATCCGCGCCCAGCAGGGCGGCGGAGCCCCCACCCAGCAGTCCGCACCTGCGGCGTCCGGTGAGCAGCGCGCGCCCCGTCGCCGCGCCAGCCGGCCCGAGGGCGCGCCCGTCGACGCGCAGGTGGCCCTGCCGGAGCGCCAGCCGCAGCCGGAGCACCAGCCGCAGCTCGACCGTGAGCCGCAGGGGGAGCGCCCCGCGGCCAACGACGACGTGGCCGCGCGCCTCGAGGCCCTGGCCGCCGAGCCCGGCCGCCGCCAGCGCAACCGCAACCGCAACCGCGACACCCACGCCGAGCAGTCCGGCGACGGCGGCCAGACCCAGGGGCAGCAGGCCCAACAGTCCGCACCCGCGGCGTCCGAGCCGGAGCCGCGTGCGCCCCAGCAGCACCAGTCGCAGCCGCAGCAGCGCGACTACGACGACGACGGCCAGGGCGGGCGGCGCAACCGTCGCCGTCGCAACCGCGACCGCAACAACCGCCAGCAGCGCAACCAGCGCGGCGGGGGTGGCGTGGACGTCAGCCGCATGGAGGCCGAGCCGACCGTGAGTGAGGACGACGTCCTCACCCCGATCTCCGGCATCCTCGACGTGCTCGACAACTACGCCTTCGTGCGCACGCAGGGCTACCTGCCCAGCCCGAACGACGCCTACGTCTCCTTGTCCATGGTCAAGAAGTGGGGCCTGCGCAAGGGTGACATCGTCACCGGCACCATGCGCGCCCAGCGCGAGGGCGAGCGCCAGAAGTACAACCCGCTCGTCCGCGTCGACACGATCAACGCCGCCGACCCCGAGCAGGCCAAGGGACGCCCCGAGTTCAACAAGCTGACCCCCCTGTACCCGCAGGAGCGGTTCCGCCTCGAGACGACGCCCACGAACATGACCGGGCGCATCGTCGACCTGGTCGCCCCCATCGGCAAGGGCCAGCGCGGCCTCATCGTCAGCCCGCCGAAGGCCGGCAAGACGATGGTCATGCAGTCGATCGCGAACTCGATCGTCGCGAACAACCCCGAGGTGCACCTCATGGTCGTGCTCGTCGACGAGCGCCCCGAGGAGGTCACCGACTTCCAGCGCTCGGTCAAGGGCGAGGTGATCGCGTCCACGTTCGACCGCCCCGCCGACGACCACACCACGGTCGCCGAGCTGGCCATCGAGCGCGCCAAGCGCCTGGTCGAGCTGGGCCACGACGTGGTCGTGCTGCTGGACGGCATCACCCGCCTGTCGCGCGCCTACAACCTGGCCGCACCCGCGTCGGGCCGCATCCTGTCCGGTGGTGTCGACTCGGCCGCGCTCTACCCGCCGAAGAAGTTCTTCGGTGCGGCGCGCAACGTCGAGAACGGCGGCTCCCTGACGATCCTCGCCACCGCGCTCGTCGAGACCGGTTCGAAGATGGACGAGGTGATCTTCGAGGAGTTCAAGGGCACCGGCAACATGGAGCTGCGCCTGCGCCGCGAGATGGCCGACAAGCGCATCTTCCCGGCCATCGACGCCGTTGCGTCGGGCACCCGCCGCGAGGAGCAGCTGATGACCCGCGAGGAGCTGGCCATCATGTGGAAGCTCCGCCGCGTGCTGTCGGGCCTCGACGACCAGGCCGCCCTCGAGATGCTGATCAACCGCCTGAAGAAGACGCAGACCAACCTCGAGTTCCTGCACGTCATCAGCCGGACCACGCCGAGCAACGACTGAGCCCACGACCGAGCCGAACCCGCGGCGTCCCGGTTTGGGATGGGGCGGGTGAGGGAGTAGCATTGACCCTCGGTGCCGGTTCACGCCCCGGGCCCCATGGCCCACTCGATCGTTCGGCGACCCGGCACGACACCATCGCAAGGAGACTTTCATGAAGCAGGGCATCCACCCGGACTACGTGGAGACCCAGGTCAGCTGCACCTGTGGCAACACGTTCACCACCTTCTCGACCGCCAAGAGCGGGGCGATCCGCGCCGAGGTCTGCGCGGCGTGCCACCCGTTCTACACCGGCAAGCAGAAGATCCTCGACACCGGCGGCCGCGTCGCCCGCTTCGAGAAGCGCTACGGCGCCAAGAAGGGCAACTAGAGCCTGTTACGAAAGTCGTTTGAGCCATCCGTTGATCACGGTGATGTGGG
>CALMPQ010000415.1 GCA_937872005.1 uncultured Propioniciclava sp. | reverse complement strand
ACTTCGACCACGCGGCGTCGGCACCCCTGCGTGACGAGGCGCGACGAGCCATGCTCGAGGCCTTCGAGGTCACCGGCAACGCGAGTTCGTTGCACCGATCCGGGCGCCGCGCACGCTCCCTGCTCGAGGATGCCCGCGAGCAGCTCGCCTCGGCCGTGGATGCCCACCCCGCCGAGGTGGTGTTTACCGCCGGCGGCACCGAGGCCGACCACCTGCTGGTCTCCGGGGCGGCCGCCTGGGGCCGGGACCACGGTCGGCCGAAGGTGGCGGCGTCCACGATCGAGCACCCGGCTGTCGCCCAGGCGGTGCGGGCGCTGGGGGAGGCGGCCGTCTGGCTGCCCGTCGACGCAGACGGGGTGCTGGCACCGACGTGGGCCGACCAGCTCGGGCGCGACGTCGGGTGGGCCTCCGTGATGTGGGTCAACAACGAGGTCGGGGCGATCCAGCCGGTGGCGGCTTTCGCCGACAGGTGCCGGCGGGCCGGCGTCCGAGCCCACAGCGATGCGGTGCAGGCGCTGGGCCACGTGCCCTGCTCGTTCGCCGATTCGGACCTCGATGCGATGTCGGTGTCGGCGCACAAGCTGGGCGGCCCCGTGGGGGTCGGCGCCCTGGTCGTGCGCCGCGACGCACCCCTGGCCGTGGTGAGCCACGGCGGGGGCCAGGAGCGACGCCTGCGCTCGGGGACGGTGCCGGTCGCCCTGGCCGCGGGCTTCGCTGCCGCCGCTGTGGCGGCCGTGGGAGAGTTACCGGCTGAGGCGTCCCGTCTGGGCCGGCTGCGCGAACGACTCGTGCGGGGGCTCGCCGGTGTACCGGGCGTGCACGTGAACGGACCGGTCCACACCAGCCCCGCGATCTGCCATGCCACGGTCGAGGGCGTGCGGGCCGACGACGTCCTCCTCCTGCTCGACGCCGCGGGCATCGACTGCTCGACCGGCTCGGCCTGCACGGCCGGGGTGCACCAGCCGAGCGACGTCGTGCTGGCGATGGGCCTGGGCGAGGAGGCCGCCACCTCCTCGGTGCGGTTCTCCCTCGGCTGGACGACCACCGCGCTCGACGTGGACGCGCTGCTCGCCGCCTGGCCGGACGCCGTGGCTCGCGCCCGGGCGGCCGCCACGTAGACTCCCCGGGTGCGAATCCTGGTGGCGATGTCGGGGGGAGTGGACTCCTCCGTGGCTGCTGCGCGCCTCGTGGCGGAGGGACACGACGTCACCGGCGTGCACCTGGCGCTGAACCGCAACCCCGAGTTGTACCGCTCGGGCTCGCGCGGGTGCTGTTCGCTGGAGGACAGCAACGACGCACGCCGGGTGGCCGACGTGCTGGGCATCCCCTTCTACGTCTGGGACTTCTCCGAACGCTTCCACGCCGACGTCGTGGAGGACTTCGTCGCCGAGTACGCCGCCGGACGCACCCCCAACCCCTGCCTGCGCTGCAACGAGAAGATCAAGTTCGCCGCCGTGCTCGAGCGCGGCATGGCGCTGGGCTTCGACAAGGTCGCCACCGGGCACTACGCGCGGCTGGAGGAGGTGGGTGGCGAGGCACTGCTGTTCCGGGCGGCCGACGCCGCGAAGGACCAGAGCTACGTCCTCGGCGTGCTCACCCAGGAGCAGCTGCAGGGTTCGTTGTTCCCCCTCCACGGCACGGTCAAGGCCGACGTCCGCGCCGAGGCCGAGGCCCTCGGTTTGCGGGTCGCCGCCAAGCCCGATTCGCACGACATCTGCTTCATCGCCGACGGCGACACCGCGGGCTTCCTGAACCGTGCGCTCGGCGAGCGCCCCGGCGAGGTCGTGGACGCCACGGGCGCCGTCCTCGGCACCCACACCGGCCACCACCAGTTCACGGTCGGGCAGCGCAAGGGCCTGCGGTTGGGCGTGCCGGCTGTCGATGGTCGGCCGCGCTACGTGCTGTCGATCGAGCCGGTCTCGAACACGGTCACGGTGGGCGCCCACGCCGACCTCGCGGTGCGCGAGATCGAGGGCCTTCGGCCCACGTGGGCGGTGGCCACCCCGCGGCTGGGGTCGTGGCGCGGTTTGGTGCAGGTTCGCGCGCACGGGACGCCTATGCCCGCGTTGGTCGCCGCCCGGGCCGACGGCGTCCGGATCACGCTCGACGAGCCGGCGTTCGGCATCGCGCCCGGTCAGGCGGCGGTGATGTACGACGGGGACCTGGTGGTCGGGGCGTCCACGATCGCGGGGGCGTCATGATGCGCACCTCGGCGGTCGGGTCGCTGCCCGGCACTGATCTGGGCGCGGGCGTCCGGCTGGCGCTGGAGGCCGTGACGGTGCCGTGGCTGCCCGAGTTCCCGGCGCGCGGGCCGTGGGCGGGGATGATCGGCCGCGCCCTGGGGCTGCTCGCAGGCCTCGGCGCCGAACTGTCGGCCGGCCAGTGGCAGCTCGCCGCCGTGCCGGGCGTCGACCAACGCCGCGCTCGGGCCGCGCTGCGCGACGACCTCGACGTGCTGGAGGAGAACGCCCAGGGCCTGGCCGGGCCGCTCAAGGTGGCGGTGACCGGGCCGTGGACGCTGGCCGCGTCGGTGCTCCGGCCGCTCGGCG
>CALMPQ010000414.1 GCA_937872005.1 uncultured Propioniciclava sp. | reverse complement strand
AAGTCGGCTGGAACCCAGCTCGGGCGAGAGATCACCCGGTCGATCTTCGGCACCGGACGCCGCCGCTGAGGGCTTGCATGCAGAATGCATGTGTCGGATGATGGGGGTATGGCCACCACCCTCCAGATCCGTGACGTCCCCGACGACGTGTCCCGCATCCTCAAGGACCGGGCGAAGGCCGCGGGCCAGTCGCTGTCGCAGTACGCCTTGGCTGAGCTGTCCCGCAGCGCCCGGCGTCCGACCCTCGATGTGGTCTGGGCCGAGATCCGCGAGGACCACCCGAGGTCGCGAGTTTCCGTGGGGGCCGCGGAACTGATCCGCGCCGAGCGGGATGCCCGTGAGGGTCCTGACGCGTGACGGGGCCGGTCATCCTCGACGCGTCCGCCTGCGTCGAGTTCCTGCTGGGGACCCAGCAGGGTGCCGAGGTGTGGGAGCTCATCCGGGTGGCCGACGCCGTCCACGCCCCCGACCTGATGGTCGGCGAAGTGCTCAGCGCACTCCGCGGTCTGTGGCGTGGGGGCGTCATCTCGGAACGAGAGGCCGGGGCGGCCGTTCGGCGCTTGGGGGAGTTGCAGCTCGAGGTGGTCAGCGCGCTGGCCCTGGCGCCCCGCGTGTGGGGCTTGGCATCAGCCCACGCGGTGTACGACGCCCACTACGTCGCCCTGGCCGAACTCGTCTCGGGGGAACTTCTGACTTGCGATGCCAAGCTGGCGCGCGCGGTGCGCGGCGTGCCGGTCCGGCTGGTGCCCTTGCCAGCCTCTGATTGACCGGGTCCCCCGTGCGGGCGTAGCGTGATGCCCGGTTCTGGTGTCGATCGAGAGGGGGCCGTCATGACGTACGTCGTCAAGTCTGGCTTCGGTCGACCGCGCGCTATCGCAGCACTGCCTGCAGCCGCCTGACGCCGCCACCACCGCCCTCAGGGCAACGCGGGCCATCGTCCGCCCCTGGCACCAGCTCCCCAGAACTTCGAGGAAACCGTTCATGCACCGCGTCGATGAGACGACCCCCACTCCCCACCGCGACCCCGGCCTGCGCTGGGCGGGCCGCCACGACTTCCCGCCGATCGTGGGCGGGTTCGCCCCCGACGACCCGGGGGCGCCCGACACGCGCTCGCCCAGCCGGTTCCTGTTCTGGCTGATGCGGTCGATGGGCTGGGTCGTGCCCGCCATGACCCTGGCGGCGCTGTCCTGGCTCGTACCCGGATCGCTCACCCCGTGGTTGTTGGGCAGCGCGATCGACGCCGGCATCCTGCGCGGCGACGCGTGGGCGACGGTTGGGTGGGTGGGGTTGCTGTTCGGCGTGATCGCCTTCGGCGTCGCCGGCGGCATCCTGTTCCACACCATGGCGGTGCGCGAGTGGGTCATGGCGATCCACGGCACCCAGCGCCGCGTCGGGCGCAAGGCCGCCGATCTCGGCCACGTGCTCGGGCGCCGCGTGCCCACCGGCGAGGCCCTCAGCATCGCGAACTCCGACTCCGACCAGTTCGGGGCGACCATCGACGCGTTCGGGCACGTGATCGCCTCGGCGCTGAGCTTCCTGTTCGTGTGCGTGCTGATGTTCTCGACGTCTCCGATCCTGGGGCTGGTCGTGCTGGTGGCGACGCCGCTGATGCTCGCGGCGTCCCTGCCGGTGATGCGGCCGCTGACCGCGGCCCAGACGGCCGAGCGCACCGAGAGCTCGAACCTGACCTCGCTCGCGACCGACATCGTCGCCGGCCTGCGCATCCTGCGCGGCATCGGTGGTGAGCAGACCTTCGCGCGCAACTACGAACGCCAGTCGCAGAAGGTGCGCGGCCTCGGCATCACGCTGGGCACGTGGCAGGGCGTGGTCGAGGCGATCAGCGTGCTGCTGTCGGGCGTCCTGCTCGTGGTGCTGGTCTACCTGGGCGCCCACCAGATGCTCGACGGCCGCCTGACGGTCGGGCAGCTCATCAGCTTCTTCGGGTACGCGGTGTTCCTCGTCACCCCGATGCGCACGTTCTTCGAGTTCGCCCAGAAGTGGGTGCAGGGGCTGGTGGCCGCAGGCAAGACCATCGCGCTGTTCGGGGCCGACGTGCCCTGGGCGCGCCGCGACTTGACGGTGGGGGAGCGGCCGCGGCTGGTGGACGAGGCGTCGGGCGTTGTGGTCGAGCCGGGGCGGTTCCTGGCCGTGGTGTCGGCCGACCCCGAGGCGTCCGCGGCGCTGGCCGACCGGCTGGGGCGCTACCTGCCGACGCTCACCGGCGAGGAGCCCGACCTCGAGGAACTCAAGGGCCGCCAACTGCGGCGCGCCCGCAAGGAGCGTGCCAAGGCGCGCGCACGCCAAGCGCTGCTGGACGCCGAACGCGCGGCCCAGCGCTGGGGTGTGACCGCTGACGGGGTTGACTACGGGGAATACGACCTGTCGAGCCTGCGGGAGCGGGTGGTGGTGTCGGACACCGGGGCGTCCCTGTTCGCCGGGACGCTGCAGGAGGCGGTCGACCCCTGGGGCACGCACACCCGCTCGCAGGCGGAGGCCGCGCTGCGTACGGCGTCGGCCGAGGACGTCTACGACGGGCTGCCCGGCGGTTGGCAGGGGCGCATCGACGAGAAGGGTCGCGGCCTGTCCGGAGGGCAACGGCAACGCATCGTGTTGGCGCGGGCGCTGGTGCGCGACCCCGAGGTGCTGGTGCTCGTCGAGCCCACGTCCGCGGTGGACGCGCACACCGAGGCCCGCATCGCCGAGCGGCTCGTGGAGCACCGCCGAGGGCGGACAACGGTGGTGACCACGGCGTCCCCGCTGTTGTTGCACCGGGCCGACGAGGTGGCGCTGCTGGTGGAGGGACGCGAGGTCGCGCGCGGTACGCACGACGCATTGCAGGCGCACCCGGACTACCGCCGGGTCATCGCGCGGGGCATGGAGGATGACGATGAGTGAGGCAATGGACGCCCTTCGACAGGCTCAGGAACCGCTGTTGGCGACGTCGGCCGAGACGTGGCACGAGGGGGCGACCGCGTCCCGCATGCCCGAGGGGCTGCGGCGCCCCGCACGGGGGCGTGGCTGGGGTGCGCGCATGCGCGCGTACGCAGGGTTGCAGCGGGTGCGTGAAGCGATGGCGGCCGAGCAGATGGCGGAGGCGCGGAACCCTGTGCGCGGCTTCCCGGTGTCGTCGGCGAAGACGGCCGTGGGGTTCCTGGGCGGGCTCCTGCGCACCCGCCGCACGGTGCTGGTGTGGGCCGTGGTGATCAACCTGCTGGCGAGCGCGGCGGCGCTGGTCGCGCCGTTGCTGCTGGGTGACCTCGTCGACGGGGTGGCGGCCGGGACGGTCGGTGCTTCGGGGCTGGATGCGTTGGTTTTCGTCATCGTGGTGGCGATCGTCGTGCAGGCCGTGCTGGTGCTGCTGGCGCGGCGGGCGTCCGCGGTGCTGGGCTACGACACGCTGGCCGCAGCGCGCGAGGAGGTCGTGCGGATCGTGCTGCGCCTGCCCCTGGGGCAGGTCGAGGCGTCGAGCTCAGGCGACCTGCTGACGCGCATCACGTCCGATGTGTCGAAGATGGCGGCCGCCGTGCGCTGGGCGCTGCCGCACTTCATCATCTCGACGGTGACGATCGGCGCGACGCTGGTCGCGATGGTCGCCAACTCGTGGCTGCTGGCCCTGCCCATGCTGGTGACGGCGCTGATGATGGTCGCGGGCGGACGCCACTACCTGCGTCGCGCTCCCGCCGGGTACATCACCGAGTCGCGCACCTACTCGACGATCAGCGCCACGCTGACCGAGTCGATCGAGGGCGCCCGCACGGTCGAGGCGCTGGGGCTTGGTGGTCGTCGGTTGGGGCAACTCGATGAGGACACCGAGCTGTCGGGCCAGGCTGAGCGGTACACGCTCGGGTTGCGCAACGTGCTGTTCTCGATGGTGGACGCGTCGTTCCAGCTGCCGCTGGTCTTCATCGTGCTCGTGGGCACGTGGGGGTACCACGCCGACCTGGTCACGATCGGGCAGATCACCACCGCCGCGTTGTACGTGCAGCAGTTGCAGGGGCCTCTCGACCGCGTCATCGCGGTGCTCGACCACCTGCAGATCGGCCTGGTCTCGACGACGCGCCTGATCGGCGTGGCTGAGGTGGAGGACGACCGCACGCCCGGGGCGTCCGAGCCTGTGGGGGCTGGGCTGCAGGGTCGTGAGGTGCGGTTCGCGTACCGCGAGGGCCACGACGTGCTGCACGACGTGTCGCTCGAGCTCGCGCCGGGGGAGCGGCTGGCGGTGGTGGGCCCGTCGGGGTCGGGCAAGTCGACCCTCGGCCGACTGGTGGCGGGGGTCAACCGTCCGCGGACGGGGTCGGTCGAGGTCGGTGGGGTCGACGTGATGGACCTGCCGCTGGACCGGCTGCGGACCGAGGTGGCGCTGGTCACCCAGGAGCACCACGTGTTCGTCGGGTCGCTGCGCGACAACGTCGTGCTGGCGCGGGAGACGACGGCCTCGGATGGGGAAGTCGAGGAGGCCCTGCGCGTGGTGGACGCGTGGGGGTGGGTGTCGAAGCTGCGCGACGGGCTCGACACGCAACTCGGTCACGGACACCTGCAACTCACGCCCGCCCAGGCGCAACAGGTGGCGCTGGCGCGGCTGGTGGTGGCCGACCCGCACACGCTGGTGCTGGACGAGGCGACGTCGCTGATCGACCCGACCTCGGCCCGGCACCTGGAGGGCTCGATGCACGCCTTGTTGGACGGGCGCGCGGTCATCGCGATCGCGCACCGGTTGCACACCGCGCATGACGCCGACCGCATCGCCGTGGTCATCGACGGCCGCATCGCCGAACTGGGCTCGCATGGAGAACTGATGGAGGCCGACGGCGAGTACGCCCGGTTGTGGCGGACCTGGCGCTCGTAGCGCCGACAGCCCGTGTTCCGGGCGCCGAGAGCCCGTGTTCCGGGCGCCGACAGCCTGCACAGAGCCGCAAGTGCGGTGATAGGCTCGTATGTGTGACGCAATTGAGGATTTCGGAAGCGGCCGCGTTGCTCGGCGTCAGCGACGACACCGTGCGGCGCTGGGTGGACGCCGGTCGGCTCGCCGCCGGGGTCGACGGCGCCGGGCGCAAGGTCATCGACGGGATCGACCTCGCGCAGCTCGCCGAGGAGATGCACGCGGACGCCGTCGCCGACCCCGGCAGCGGACACCGCTCCGCCCGCAACCACTTCACCGGCCTCGTGACCGACGTGGTCAGCGACCCGGTGATGTCGCAGGTGACCCTGCAGTGCGGGCCGTTCCGCGTCGTGTCCCTGATCTCGACCGAGGCGGTGCGCGAGCTGGGGCTCGAGCCGGGATCAGTCGCGACGGCCGTGGTCAAGGCCACCAACGTCCACGTCGAGACCCCGCGGGGGCGATCATGACCCAGGAACACGGGCTCTGGGCGCGCGGAACACGGGCTCTCGGCGGAATGCTGGCCCTCACGGTCGCGCTGGGGGGCTGTGCGGCCGGGCCCGCGGCGTCCAGCCCCACCCGGGCCGAGAAGCAGACCGTCACGGTGTTCGCGGCCGCCTCGCTCACCGCGGCGTTCACCGAGATCGCCGAACTCGACCCCAACCTCGAGGTGCGGTACACGTTCGACGGTTCCCCCACCCTCGTCGACCAGATCAAGGGTGGCGCCCCCGCCGACGTGCTCGCCACCGCCGACCAGGCCACCATGACCAAGGCACTGGACGCCCAGCTCGTGCAGCCCGACCCGACGATGTTCGCCACCAACGTCGGCGTCCTGATCGTGCCCCAGGGCAACCCCGGGGGCATCACCGGCCTTGACGCCTCGCTCGACGGCAAGAAGCTGGTCATGTGCGCCCCGGCCGTGCCCTGCGGCGCCGTCGCCGTCAACCTCGCAAAGGAGGCCGGCGTGACGCTCAAGCCCGTCTCCGAAGAACAGAAGGTCACCGACGTGCGCGGCAAGGTCGCCTCGGGCGAGGCCGACGCCGGCATCGTCTTCTCCACCGACGCCAAGGCCGCCGGCGACGTCGTAGAGACCCTGGAGCTCGCCGGCGCGGCCAACCACGCGACCCGCTACCCGATCTCGCCCGTCACCGCCTCGCAGAACCAGGCTGCCGCCCAGGCGTTCATCGACCTCGTCACCAGCGCGAAGGGCCGTGCGGTGCTCACCGAGTACGGCTTCGGCACCCCGTGAGCCTGCCCCGCTGGCTGCTGCTGCCAGCCGGCCTCGCCGTCGCGTTCGTGGCACTGCCGTTGCTGGGCTTGCTCGTCCGGGTCCCGTTCGCCGACGTGCCCACCCTCCTGTCGTCCCGCTCCTCGCTGGACGCCCTCGGCCTCAGCCTGCTCACCTGCCTCATCGCGACGGCGATCAGCCTGCTGATCGGGCTGCCGCTGGCGCTGGTGCTGGCCCGCTCCGACGGCCGGCTGGCCGGGGTGGTGCGCACCCTCGTGACCATCCCGATGGTGCTGCCGCCCGTCGTGGCCGGTCTGGCCCTGCTCATCACTTTCGGACGCCGTGGCGTGCTGGGCGCCCCGCTCTCGGTGCTGGGCATCGAGGTGGGCTTCACGACGATCGCCGTCGTCATGGCCCAGGTGTTCGTGGCGATGCCGTTCCTGATCACGTCGGTCGAGGGTGCAGTCCGCGCATCGGGGAGCGGCTACGAGGGGGCCGCCGCCACGCTGGGGGCGTCGCCGACGCATGCGTTGCGGCGGGTGACGATCCCGCTGCTCGCCCCCTCGATCGCCTCGGGCGCCGCCCTGACCTTCGCCCGTGCGCTGGGCGAGTTCGGCGCGACGATCACCTTCGCCGGCTCCCTGCAGGGCACCACGCGCACCCTGCCGCTGGAGATCTACATGCTCCGCGAGCTCGACACCGATTCGGCGTTGGCCCTGTCGTTGGTGCTCATCGTCGTGGCCGGGCTCACCGTGGCCGTGACCGGTTGGTTCTCGCGGCGCACGGTCCGCCGGGGGATTTCATGAGCGCGGTGACTGTTTCCGCCCGCGTCGCAGCGCGCGGGCTCGACGCCCAGCTCAAGGTGTCTGAAGGGCGTGTCCTCGCCCTCGTCGGGCCCAATGGTGCGGGCAAGTCGTCGATCCTCCAACTCGTCGGCGGCCAACTCCGCCCCGACGCCGGCACCGTGACGATCGGCGACGAAGTGGTCTCGGGGCCGGGCGTCCACGTGCCGGTGCACCGGCGCCGCATCGCCGTGCTGGAGCAGCGCTCGCTGCTCTTCGAGCACCTCAGCGTGCTCGACAACGTCGCGTTCGGGTTGCGCGCGCGCGGCGTTCCCTCGGACGAAGCGAGCCAGCGAGCCCTCACCGAACTGGAGGCCGTGGGCTGTGGCGCACTCGCCGACTCCCGCGCCTGGGAGGTCTCGGGCGGCCAGGCCCAGCGCATCGCCATCGCCCGGGCGCTGGCCACCGACCCGCGCCTGGTGCTGCTCGACGAACCACTCGCGGCCCTTGACGTGTCGGTCGCCCCGGCGATCCGCTCCCTCCTGCGGGCGCGAGTCCGTGACGAGGGCCGCACCGCCCTGCTGGTCACCCACGACGCCGTCGACGCGCTCGCCCTCGCCGACGCCCTCGCCGTGGTCGAGGACGGCCGTGTCGTCGATGTCGGCCCCGTCGCCGACCTCCTCTCCCGACCCCGGACGCCCTTCGTCGCCGACCTCGTCGGGGTGAACCTGCTGGCAGGGGTGGCGTCCGAGGTCGACACGGTCACCCTGCCGACCGGGGAGCGCGTGGTCGGCGTCGCCGACGGACCCCTCGGGCGCCGACGCGACGCCATCGCCTCGTTCGCGCCCGCCGCCGTCGCGGTGCACACCGTCGAACCCTCGGGCAGCCCGCGCAACCACCTCCGCGCGACGGTGACGGGCATCGAGCCACGCGGCTCGCTGGTGCGCCTGACCGCCGACCTCGCCGACGGCAGCCCGGTGGCGGCCGACCTGACGCTCGCGGCGTCCGTCGACGAAGGACTCGTGCCCGGCCGGGACGTATGGCTCGTGGTCAAGGCCGCGCAGGTGGCGCTCTACCCGCGCTGATCAGCGCATCTTCGCGACGATCTTCTGCACCGTGAGCCACGTGCGCGTGGTGATGCCCTCACCATGGGTGGCGGTGAGCCAGGCCATCCAATTGCCCGTGGTGCCCGGGACGGTGTTGTCGGTGACCGCGAGCACCGCGCGGGCGTCCGGGTCGTAACCGAGCACGCGCGTCAGGGGGTCGGGGTGCTCGGGCGGGGCTTCGATCAGCGGCGTCTTCAGGAAGGTCGCCGTCAGGTAGGTGCCCGGCCCGTGCGTGTACCCCGCGAAGGGGTCGCGGTCGAGCAGCCCCTGCACTTCGGCCTGGGTGCGGACGATCGTGCCGCCCTTGATGCCCAGTTGGCCCTGCAGCGCCACCTCGATGGACGCCTCGAGCTCGGCCACGTCGGTGGCCGGGGCGCGGAAGACGATGTTGCCGCTGGCCAGGATCGAGGCGACCTTCTCAAAGCCCAGGCTCTCGAAGACCCCACGCAGGTGCGCGTTGCTCATGTTCCTGCCGCTGGGGAAGATCCCGCGCAGCAGGGCGGCGTACGACTCGGTGGCCATGGCTTCACGATGCCACAGGCGTCGGCCGATTGCGTCCGCTGGATTGGGGCCGCTCGTCCGGTCGCCCCGGCGCACAAACGGACGGGCGCAATCGGCGGACAGCGAGACCTGCCCGCGGCCAAAAGTTCGTGTAGCTTAACTTTGCATGAAACCCGTCGCGCCGAAGCTGGCCGAGCGGTCGGGATCGCGCCCGGCCGCCCGACCGCTCGCGTGGTTGTGGGGGCCGGCGTTCGTCGCGGCGATCGCGTACGTCGACCCGGGCAACGTCGCCGCCAACCTCACCGCGGGCGCGAGCTTCGGCTACCTGCTGGTCTGGGTGCTCGTCGCGGCCAACATCATGGCGATGCTCGTGCAGTACCTCAGCGCCAAGTCGGGCCTCGTCACGGGCGAGTCCCTCCCGAGGCTCCTCGGCGAGCGCCTTCCCAAACGCCAGCGCCTCGCCTACTGGGCGCAGGCCGAGGCCGTCGCGCTCGCCACCGACCTGGCCGAGGTGCTCGGCGGCGCGATCGCACTGAAGATCCTCTTCGACGTGCCGCTCGTCATCGGCGGCCTCATCGTCGGCGCGGTGTCGATGCTCATCCTCAGCGTCCAGACCCGCGGCGGCCAACGACCGTTCGAGCTCACGGTCATGGGCCTCCTCTTGGTCATCACCATCGGCTTCACCGCCGGACTGTTCGTCAGCGACGTCTCCTGGCCCGAAACCGCGAACGGGATGATCCCCCGCTTGGACGGCACCGAGTCCGTCCTGCTCGCGGCGTCCATGCTCGGCGCCACCGTCATGCCGCACGCCATCTACGTGCACTCGGCCCTCGCGCGTGACCGCCACGGCCACCAACCCCATGAGCTGCCGCGCATCCTGCACGCCACCCGCTGGGACGTCGGCCTCTCCATGCTCGTCGCCGGCGCCGTCAACATAGCCATGCTGCTCCTCGCCGCTGCGTCCCTCCAAGGGGTCGCCGGCACCGACTCCATCGAGGGCGCCCACGCCGCCATCACGGACGCCCTCGGCCCAGCCTTCGGCATCCTCTTCGGGATCGGGCTGCTGGCGAGCGGGTTGGCGTCCACGTCGGTCGGCTGCTACGCCGGCGCCACCATCATGAGCGGACTGCTCAATGTCCGCCTCCCGATGGTGGTGCGGCGCGCGA
The DNA here is from genome assembly GCA_937872005.1 of uncultured Propioniciclava sp. Lineage (GTDB taxonomy): Bacteria > Actinomycetota > Actinomycetes > Propionibacteriales > Propionibacteriaceae > Propioniciclava. The sequence goes on along the minus strand of CALMPQ010000414.1, from coordinate 4,870 downwards.
TCACGCTGGTCCCGGCGCTCATCATCCTCGCGCTGGGCGTCAACCCCACCACCGCGCTGGTGATGAGCCAAGTCTTCCTGAGCCTGGGCATCCCGTTCGCGCTGATCCCGCTCGTGCGGCTCACCAGCAACCGCTCCCTCATGGGGGAGCACACCAACCGCCGAGCCCTGACCCTGGTCGCCTGGGTCGTCATCGCACTGGTCATCGCCCTGAACCTTGCCCTCGTGGTGCTCACCGTGCTGGGCTGGGGTTGATGACCCACGTCGACGACCTCACCACCACCGCTCAGGACTACCTGAAGATCATCTGGTCCGCGGTCGAGTGGGGCGACCCCCCGATCACCACCAAGGGCATCGCCGCCCGCCTCGGCACGACCCAGGCCAACGTCTCCGACACGGTGAAACGCCTTGCCGCGCAGGGGTTGATCACCTACGCCCCCTACAAGCCCGTCGCGCTCACCGAGCTCGGCGAACAGCTCGCCCGCGCCATGGTGCGCCGCCACCGCCTGATCGAGACCTTCCTCACCGAGGTGCTCGGCTACGGCTGGGAGGAGGTGCACGACGACGCCGAACTCCTCGAGCACGCGGCGTCCGAGTTCTTCCTCGCCCACCTCGACGCGCACCTCGGGCACCCCCGCCGCGACCCCCACGGGGACGCGATCCCCGGCGCGTCGGGAGAGTGGGTGCGTCTGGTTGCGCCGCTGTTGGGCGATGCCGGGCCCGGCTCGCACACGGTCGCCCGCGTGGCCGATTCCGACCCCGACCAACTGGCCCGCCTCAGCGACCTCGGCATCGCGCCCGGCACCGACCTCACCGTGGACGCCGCGGGTGCCGTCCACTCCGCCGGCGGCCTCCTCGCCCTCGACCGCGACGACCGCGCGGCGATCCGCGTGCTGCCGGATGGCCCGCGCTTCGCCTGGGGTGAGCCGCGGGCCGAGACGTTGTTCGCCGACCTGGTCGGTGAGGACGTCACCGTCCGCCACCAGTGCCCCGCCTGCGGCTCCGACCAGCACGGACGCCCCCGCCTGCGGCTGGCCAACGGTCGGCGTCCGGATGTCTCGATCGCGCACGCGGGTGGGTTCACCCTCGTCGGCGCAACGAACACCGGACGCCTCGGCGTCGACCTCGAACGCGCCTCGGCCGAGGCGCCGCCGGGGTTCGCCTCGATCGAGGAGTGGACCCGCGCCGAGGCCTACCTCAAGGCCACCGGCGAGGGCCTGCGCGGCGAGGTCCGGCAGCAAGCTGACGCGCGCTGGGGCGTCCTCGACCTGGGGCCGCAGTGGGTGGCCAGCTGGTGCTTGCTGCCCTGAATGGCAAAAGTCCGGTATCCCGGGATCTTGGGGGCTCGAGAGGCCTCGAACCGCGCCAGAACGCCGGGATACCGGACTTTTGCCGTTGGGGGAGACCCGCCTCAGAGACGACGCCAGATGCTCGCGACGGCCTGGCCGCCGCCGATGCACATGGACGCCAGGCCCAGCTCGCCGGGCTGGAGGTTGTTGATGGTGCGCAGCGAGATGATCGCGCCGGTGGCACCGATGGGGTGGCCCCACGCGATCGCGCCGCCGAGCGGGTTGACCTTGGCCGGGTCGAGGTCGAGGTCACGCGCGACCGGGACCGCCTGGGCGGCGAAGGCCTCGTTGATCTCGTACCAGGCGATGTCGCCGGTGCCGAGGTCGTTGCGCTCGAGGATCTTCTCGATGGCCGGCTTCGGCGCGTAGCCCATGATGCCGGGCTCAATGCCGACCTTGGTGAAGTCGACGAGCTCGGCGATGGGGGTCAAGCCGCGCTCGGCCGCCACCGACGCGCGGGTCAGCACCAGCATCGCTGCACCGTCGTTGATGCCCGAGGCGTTGCCGGCGGTGACCGAACCGTCCTTCTTGAAGACCGGGCGCATCGCGGCCAGCTTCTCCAGCGACAGGCCCGCGCGCGGGTGCTCGTCGGTGTCGACGACGACGTCGCCCTTGCGGGTCGAGATCACCACGGGCGTGATCTCGTCGGCCACCGCACCCGAGGCCAGGGCCTCCTGCGCGCGGCGCTGCGACTCGAGGGCGAACTCGTCCTGCTGCTCGCGGGTCACGGCGAAGCGCTCAGCGACGTTCTCGGCTGTGATGCCCATCGGCTCACCCGAGAAGGGGTCGGTGATCATGGAGTTGGTGCCGTCCATGATGGTGCGGTTGCCGAGGGTCACGCCGTTGCGGGCCGAGAAGTCCATGAACGGCTGGGCCGACATGTTCTCGGTGCCGCCGGCCACGACGATGTCGGCCTCGCCGACCATCAGCTCGGCCGCGGCCAGGCCGATCGCCTGCATGGCCGACCCGCACAGGCGGTTGACGGTCATGGCGGTCGACTCCTCGGTCGCCCCGGCCTCGATCGAGACGCGGCGGCTGATGTAGGCGTCGGTGCCGGTCGAGCCGACGCAGCCGATGATCCACTCCTGGGCGTCGGCCGGTGTCAGGCCCGCGCGCTCCAGCGCGGCCTTGGCGGCGGTGGCGCCCAGCACGTGCGCGGGCACGGACGCCAGCGACTTGCCGAATGCGCCCACCGGGGTGCGGGCGTAGCCCACCACCACGATCGGGTCGTCAGTCTTCTTCATGCTCAATCTCCTTCTGGCTTCGACATGCTCAGCCAACGAGTGGTCAGTACGCCGTCCAGGCGCCGTCGATGGGGTATGAGGTGCCGCTCATGGACGCCGAGGCCGGCCCGGTCAGGAACAGCACCAGCTCGGCGACCTCCTCGGGCTCGATGAGGCGCTTCACGTGCGAGCGGGTCAGCATGATCTTCTCGATGACCTCGTCCTCGGAGATGCCGTGGGTGCGGGCCTGGTCGGCGATCTGCTTCTCGACCAGGGGTGTCCGCACGTAGGCGGGGTTGACGGTCACCGAGGTGACGCCGTGGGGCGCCCCCTCCAGCGCGGCGACCTTCGACAGGCCCTCAAGGCCGTGCTTGGCGGTCACGTAGGCCGACTTGTACTCCGACGCGCGCAGGCCGTGCGCCGAGGACAGGTTGACGATGCGCCCCCAGCCCTTGGCGTACATGTGCGGCACCGACTGGCGGATGAGGTACCAGGGCGCGTGCAGCATCACCTTCATGATGAACTCGAACTTCTCCACCGGGAACTCGTGGATCGGGCTCACGGTCTGGATGCCGGCGACATTGACCAGGATGTCGATGCCCTTGGGCAGCTCGGCAATCGCGTCGTAGTTGCTCAGGTCGCAGGGCAGCGCCTCGATGCCCTCGACCTCGGACGCCAGGGCGGCCAGGCCCTCGGCGTTGACGTCGACGGCCAGCACGTGGGCGCCGGCCTCGGCGAACTTGATGGCGGCCTCGCGTCCGATGCCGGAGGCGGCGCCGGTGACGAGTGCGCGGCGTCCGGCGTGGTAGTTCGGGTAGGTGCTCATGGGTTCTCCTTAGACGAGGCCAGTGGCGTAGTAGACGCCGATGATGACGAACACGGCGAGGGTCTTGATGATGGTCATGGCGAAGATGTCCTTGTAGGACGACTTGTGGGTCAGGCCGGTGACCGCCAGCAGGGTGATGACGGCTCCATTGTGCGGCAGGGTGTCCATGCCACCGGAGGCCATGGCGGCGACGCGGTGCAGGACGTCCATCGGGATGCCGGCGGCGTTGGCCGCGTCGATGAACGACTGGCTCATCGCACCCAGGGCGATCGACATGCCGCCCGAGGCCGAGCCGGTGATGCCGGCCAGCGACGTGACCGTGACCGCCTCGCGGATCAGCGGGTCGGGGATCGCGGTGAGCCCGTCGGCGACGATCTTGAAGCCGGCCAGCGACGCGATGACGGCGCCGAAGCCGTACTCCGACGCGGTGTTCATCGTGGCGAGCAGGGAGCCGGCGATGGCGGGCTTGACGTCCTCGGCGAAGTGCTTGCGGATCGTGCCGAACGCCGTCACGACGACGAACAGGATGCCGACCAGCAGGGCGACGAGCACCGACCAGATGGCGACGTTGGCCGAGGTGGCGACGGTGACGGGCACCTGCTTGCCCACGACGGTGGAGTCGAAGGTCGTCTCCTTGCCGTACATCCCGGGGATCACGCGGGTCATCACGAAGTTGACCACGCCCACGATGAGCAGCGGCGCGAGGGCGAGCAGCGGGTGCGGCAGCTTGGCGGCGTCGGCGTACGTGGTGGGCTCGTTGGTGTGGCCCTCGCCGTAGCCCTCGTCCTTGGCCAGGGCCTTGCGGCGCTGCCACTCGAGGTAGGCCATGCCCGCGGCGAACACGAGGATGCCGCCGATGATGCCGAGCACGGGCGCCGCATAGCCGGTGGTGTTGAAGAACGTGGTCGGGATGATGTTCTGGATCTGCGGGGTGCCGGGGATGGCGTCCATCGTGAAGGTGAACGCGCCCAGCGCGATCGTGCCGGGGATGAGCCGCTTGGGGATGTTGCCCTGGCGGAACATCTCCGCGGCGAACGGGTAGACCGCGAACACGACGACGAAGAGCGACACGCCACCGTAGGTGAGCAGCGCCCCGACGAGCACGATCGTCAGCATCGCGTTGCGCGCGCCGACGACCTTGATGACCGCCGAGACGATCGACTTGGCGAAGCCCGAGATCTCCATGAGCTTGCCGAAGATGGCGCCCAGCAGGAAGACGGGGAAGTAGTTCAGGATGAAGCCGACCATCTTGCTCATGAAGAGGCCGGTGAAGACCGGGGCGACGAGTCCCGGGTTGGTGAGGAGCACCGCGCCCATGGCGGCGATCGGCGCGAAGAGGATCACGGAGTGGCCCTTGTAGGCCATCCACATCAGGAAGCCCAACGCCGCGATGACGATGATCAGGCTGTAAAAGGTCATGTGGGTCTGCGATTCAGGTCGTGGTGATGTCGGACGCCGTGGGCTCGGCCCGGT
>CALMPQ010000413.1 GCA_937872005.1 uncultured Propioniciclava sp. | reverse complement strand
GTGCCGCGCCTGCGTGGCGCCGGTCGGGGCGACCTCGGCGTTACTCTGTTGGTGCAGACACCGCAGTCCCTGGACGACTCCCAGCGTGACCTCCTCCGCAAGCTGGCCGAGGCGCGCGGGGAGACCCGTCCCGAGGCCACGGTGTCGCGCGGTGCCGGCAACAAGGGCTTCTTCAGCCGCCTGAAGGACGCCTTCGCCGACTGACCCCGCGCAGCGAACCGACGTACCCGAGCGAGCCGAGGAGCCATGACCGAAGCCCTGTTCCTCGCCGACCTGCACGCACCGCAGGTGGGCGACACCGTCACCCTCGACGGCGACGAGGGCCGCCACGCGGCCGCGGTGCGGCGCATCCGGGTCGGGGAGACGATCTTGGTGGCCGACGGGGCCGGGACGGGCGTCCGTGGCGCGGTGACCGCGGTGGACCGGGCGACGGTCACCCTGGAGGTGGCCGAAGTGCTCACGAGCCCCGACGCCCCGATCCGCTACCACGCCGTCCAGGCGCTGGCGAAGGGGGACCGGGCCGAGCTGGCCCTGGAGATGCTGACCGAGTTGGGGATCGACCGGGTCATCCCGTGGCAGTCGAGCCGCTCGGTGGTGAAGTGGACCCACGACCGCGAGGAGCGCCAGCTGGGGCGCTGGCGGGCCACCGCGCGTGAGGCCACGAAGCAAAGTCGACGCCTGCGCGTCCCCATCGTCACGTCGGCGATGACGACGCGCGAGCTGGTCGCGCTGATCCCCGACATGGCGGTCACCTTCATCCTGCACGAGGGTGCCGCGAAGACCCTGCGGCACTTCGACCTGCCCGAGGAGGGCGACGTCCTCATCATCATCGGCCCCGAGGGTGGGCTGACCGAGCAGGAGGTCGCCACGTTCGAGGAGGCCGGCGCGCAGCAGCTGCTGGTCAGCGACGGTGTGCTGCGGACCTCGACGGCGGGCACGGTGGCGCTCGCCCAGCTCCAGGCGTTCCAGAAGCGGGTCAGCCAACCCAAGTGATCGGGCGGGGAGCACTCCCCAGTTGTCGTTCCCGGGTCGAGGATTGTCCGGGCACCCCGTTATGCTCGTCCGAGCGCCGCACCCCAGGTGGCGTGGTAGGGAGGGACGACGCCGCATGCTGACCGTCACCGCCGGGCACCGCTCGGACGTGGGGCGCGTACGCCACCACAACGAGGACAGTGTGCTCGTGGGCGACCGGATCTGGGCGGTGGCCGACGGGATGGGCGGCCACGCGGCCGGCGACGTCGCGAGCGCCTTGGTCATCGACGGCCTGCGCCCGCTCGACGACCGCCCCGACCTGAGGCCGGGCGACCTCGTCGCCGCCCTGCACGCCGTCAACGACCGCATCCTCGCCCATGGCCGCGAGAACCCCGCCGTCCGCGGCCTGGGCAGCACCGTCACCGGGCTCGCCGTCGTCGAGGTGGGGGGCGCCCCCCACTGGGCGGTCTTCAACGTGGGTGACAGCCGCGTCTACCGCGAGGTCCACGGCCTCCTGGCTCGCGCGACGGTCGACCACAGCGAGGCCGAGGAGCTGATCCTCGAGGGTGTCATCACGGCCGAGCAGGCCCGCACCCACCGCGGCCGCAACATCGTGACCCGGAGCCTCGGCCAACCCGACACGCCCCAGGTCGACCTCTGGCTGCTGCCGCCCACCCCGGGCGAGCGTTTCCTCGTGTGCTCCGATGGCCTCAACGGGGAACTGCCCGACGACGCGATCCGGGACATCCTGGTCGCCGCCGACGACCCCACCGTCGCCGCGTCCTCGCTCGTGGAGGCCGCGTTGCGCGGCGGCGGGCGCGACAACATCACCGCGATCGTGGTCAACGTGAGCGGTGACCAGACCGACTCCGGCACCACCAACCCCCGCCCCAAGGAGGTCCCAGCATGAG
>CALMPQ010000412.1 GCA_937872005.1 uncultured Propioniciclava sp. | reverse complement strand
AGGAGATGTTCGGCGACATCCGGACGCGTTTTCGCCCCAACTACTTCCCGTTCACCGAGCCGAGCGCCGAGTACGACCTGGAGTGCTTCGTCTGCCACGGCGCCTCGGTCGGCAACCCCGACGCGCCCTGCAAGACCTGCCGGTCGGAGGGCTGGATCGAGTGGGGCGGCTGCGGCGTCGTCAACCCACGTGTGCTCGAGGCCGCCGGAGTCGATTCGTCGGTGTACTCGGGCTTCGCGTTCGGCATGGGCATCGAGCGCACGCTGATGTTCCGCAACAACGCCGCCGACATGCGCGACATGGTCGAGGGGGACGTCCGGTTCAGCCGGATGTTGAAGGGAGAGGCCCGATGAAGGCCACCAGAAGCTGGATCGCCGAGTACGCCGACCTGCCCGCCGGGCTGGGTGCCTGGCAGCTCGCCGACGCGCTCGTCAGCGCGGGCCTCGAGGTCGAGCAGGTCGAGACCATCGGCGGCGACGTCACCGGCCCGGTCGTCGTCGGCCGTGTCGTCGACTTCGTCGAGGAGCCGCAGAAGAACGGCAAGACCGTGCGCTGGGTGCACGTCGACGTCGGCCCCGAGCACGCACCGGACGCCGCCCCCGGCCCGCTGGTCAAGGGCGGGTCGGTCGACCAACTGGACGGTGGCTACTGGCCCCGCGGCGTCATCTGTGGCGCGCTGAACTTCGCCCCCGGCGACCACGTCGTCGTGGCGCTGCCCGGAGCGGTGCTGCCCGGCCCGTTCCCGATCGGGTCGCGCAAGACCTACGGCCACGTCTCCGACGGCATGATCTGCGCCGAGGACGAACTGGGTCTCGGCGACGACCATGCCGGCATCATCGTGCTCGGCGACACCGACGGTAACGGAGCGCCCTGGGTGCTGGGTGCCCCGGCGCTCGCAGCCATGGGCGTTGGCGACGACGTGCTCGACATGCCGGTGACCCCCGACATGGGCCACTGCCTGTCGGTGCGCGGACTGGCGCGCGAGGCGTCCCAGGCGCTCGGCGTGGGCTACCGGGACGTGATCGCGCACGCGACCCCGGCCCCGACCCAGGCCGGCTACCCGGTCGTGCTCGAATCGGACGCCTGCCCGCTGTTCGTCGCCCTGACGGTGGAGGGCTTCGACCCGGCCGCGGCGTCCCCGAACTGGCTCAAGCAGCGCCTCGCGGCGTGCGGCATGCGCTCGATCTCGCTGTCGGTCGACGTGTCGAACTACGTGATGCTCGAGACCGGCCAGCCCAACCACTGCTACGACGCCGACGCCCTGCAGGGCCCGATCGTCGTGCGCCAGGCCCAGCCGGGGGAGCGGATCACCACGCTCGACGACGTCGACCGCGCGCTCGACGTGGCCGACCTGGTCATCGCCGACGACCGCGGGCCGATCGGCATCGCCGGCGTCATGGGCGGAGAGGACACCGAGCTGCGCTCGACCACGACGCGCATCGTCATCGAGGCCGCGAACTTCGACCCCGTCTCGATCGCGCGCACCTCGCGCCGGCACAAGCTGGGTTCCGAGGCGTCCCGGCGCTTCGAGCGCTCGGTCGACCCCGGTGCCGCCTACGGCGCTGCCCGCCGGGTGGCCGACCTGCTGATCGCGCTCGGGGGCGGACGCCTCGCGGCCGAGACCGTCGCCGGTGAGGTCCCGGCCATGCCGACGCAGGTGATCGACGCCGAACTGCCCCAGCGCATCCTGGGCATGCCCGTGGACGCCGACCGCGTGGTCGAGATCCTGACCGCCTCGGGCGTCGAGGTGGCACGCAACGGCAACAGCCTGACCCTGACCCCGCCGACGTGGCGCGCCGACCTGGTCGACGCCTACGACTACGTGGAGGAAGTGGGTATCAAGGTCGGTTACGAGCACCTGCCGTCGGTGGTGCCGACCGCTCCCGTGGGCCATGGCTACACCACCGAGCAGAAGCTGCGCCGTGCCATCGGGCGGGCCCTGGCCACGGCCGGTTTCGTCGAGGTGCTGACGTTCCCGTGGGCCTCCGAGGCCGACGCCGAGGCGCTCGGGCTGGACGCCGATGACCCGCGCCGCCGGACGGTCGCCCTGACGAACCCGCTCGCCGAGACCGCGCCGCTGCTGCGCACCTCGATCCTGCCCGGGCTGTTCGGTGCCGTGGCCCGCAACGCCTCGCGTGGGGCCGAGGACCTGGCGCTGTTCGAGGCGGGCCGGGTGTTCTTCGCCTCCGAGACCGGTGAGGCGGCCCCGCTGCCGTCGGTGTCCGGGCGCCCGACTGACGAGGAGCTGGCGGGCATCGAACGGGCCATCCCGTGGCAGCCGCGCAACCTCGCGGCGGTGCTGACCGGCGCGTGGCGTCCGGCCGGGTGGCAGGGGGCTGCGGCTCCGGCGTCCTGGACACAAGCCATCGCGTTCGCTGAGATCGCCGCCGGCATCGTCGGCGTCACCCTGGAGCGTCGCGCCGCCTCCCAGGCGCCGTGGCACCCGGGCCGCTGCGCCGAGCTGGTGGTCGGCGACGAGGTGGTCGGCTACGCCGGTGAGCTGCACCCGAGCGTCATCAAGGCGTTCGAGCTGCCCGCCCGCACCGCGGCCGTCGAGCTCGACCTCGACCTGCTCGTGTCGCTGTTCGACGGCGCCGGCACCCTCGACCCCGTGTCGGCCCACCCGGTCGCCAAGGAGGACATCGCCCTCATCGTGGATGAGGACGTGCCCGTCGCCGAGCTCGAGGCCGCCGTCGCCGAGGGCGGGGGAGAGCTCCTGGAGTCGGTGCGCCTGTTCGACATCTACCGCGGCACCCAGGTGCCCGAGGGCAAGAAGTCGGTGGCGTTCGCGCTGCGCCTGAGGGCGTCCGACCGCACGCTGACCGATGCCGACGCCGCAGCCGTGCGCGAGGCGTCCGTGCAGGCGGCGGTGGAGCGTTTCGGGGCCGAACTGCGCGCCTGACCACCGACCGCCCGTTTTCGACCACTCGGTTTCCGGCACGTGCCGGAAGTCGGGTGGTCAACGTTGGCCGTCGAGGCGCACGAAGGTGTAGCCGTTCTTCTGGTACCAGTCGATGACCGCCGGCAGCGCGGCCACGGTGTTAGACCGGTTGG
>CALMPQ010000411.1 GCA_937872005.1 uncultured Propioniciclava sp. | reverse complement strand
CAAGCTGGCCGAGAAGATCCTGAAGGGCAGTTCCGGCGTCTGGGGCGCGGTGCCCATGCCCGCGGCGGCGCGCCGGGCGTCGGCGGACGCCGCGACCTCGGGCACGTAGGCCTCGGCCCAGGCGGCGGAGGCGGAAGCGGAAGGGCGGGGGGCGGCGGGCGTCCGGGCGGCGTTCACGGGCCCAGCCTAGCCCCAGGTCCGGGCGCGCGGTGTCCTACACTGGCGCGCATGGCCAATCCTCCCTTCGGGCGCCTCATCACGGCCATGGTGACGCCCTTCACCGACGACGGCTCCCTCGACCTCGACGAGGCCCGCCGGCTCGCGGCGTACCTGGTCGACGAGATGGGCAATGACTCCCTCGTGATCAACGGCACGACCGGCGAGTCCCCGACGACCGACGACGACGAGAAGCTCGACCTGCTCAAGGCCGTGGTGAGCGAGGTCGGTGACCGCGCCAAGGTGATCGCCGGCGTGGGCACCAACGAGACCGCCGCCACGATCAAGCGGTGCCGCGACGCCGCCGAGGCGGAGTGCGACGGCGTCCTGGTCGTGACCCCGTACTACAGCAAGCCGCCGGCCGACGCGCTTCTGGAGCACTTCGTCCTCGTCGCCGACAACTGCGACCTGCCGGTGATGCTGTACGACATCCCGGGGCGTTCGGCGATCCCGATCCCCGAGGAGACGATCATCGAGCTGGCCCGTCACCCGCGCATCGTCGCGGTCAAGGACGCGAAGGGCGACCTCGTCAGCTCCGCCAAGGTGATGGCCGTGACCGACCTCGCCTACTACTCCGGCGACGACGCGGTGACGCTGCCGCTGATGTCGGTGGGCGGCGTCGGCGTGGTCGGCACTTCCACTCATTTCAGTGGCGCGCTCACCAAGGAGTGGATGGACCTGCTCGCCGACGGCGACAGCGACGGTGCGCTCGAGATCTATCGCCGCCTGCTGCCCGTGTACACCGGGGTGTTCGCCACGCAGGGCTGCATGCTCGTCAAGGCGGGCCTCGCGGCGCGCGGGTTCAACCCCGCCGTGCTGCGGCGTCCGCTCAAGCCCGCCAGCCCCTCGCAGGCACGCGCGTTCGTCCAGCTGCTCGACGCGGCCGGGCTGTAGACCGACCCGGGCGGGCTGGGGGAGCAGGGGCATGGACTTCAACATGTGGGAGATCACCGCGCTGGTGGTCCTCGCCATCATCGTGTTCGGCCCCGAGAAGCTGCCCGAGCTCGCCCGCAAGGCCGCTCGCGTCCTGAACTACCTGCGGCGCATCGGCAACGACGCGCGCGGCCAACTCAGGCGGGAGCTGGGCGACGAGTTCGCCGACATCAGCCTCGCCGACCTCAACCCCAGGACGTTCGTCGCCAAGCACCTGCTCTCGGGCGAGGAGGTCGAGGACCTCCGCCAGATCCGCGAGGAGGCGCTCGCCAGCGGCCAGATCGTCCGCGACACCATGGACGAGGCGAAGGGGGTGGGCGTCGGGGCCGAGCCCGCGGCGTCCGACGAGCGCCTCGACGTGGACCTGGAACCCGAACTGGCGCCCGCGGCGAGCGTTCCGTTCGACCCCGAGGCCACCTGAGGGGTGCGCTAACCTTCGCAACGTGAGCGGATCCCCGTCGTCGATCTTCGTCTCGCGGATCAAGGGCCTGCCCGTGCTGGACGCCAGTGGGGACCAGGTCGGCAAGGTGCGTGACGTCGTCGTGCAGAACCGGACGAACGCCAGGTCGCCCCGTGTGAAGGGCCTGGTGGTCGAACTGCTGCGCCTGCGCAAGGTGTTCCTCCCGATGGAGCGGGTGCACGCCGTCGACGCGCAACAGGTGATCATCCAGGGCGTCGTGAACACGGTCGCCTTCCAGCGACGCGAGACCGAGGCCCTCGTCTACGAGGACCTGTTCGACAAGAAGATCGACCGGCCGGGCGAGCGGCCGGCGTCCATCTTCGACCTGTCGATCGTGCAGACCCGCACGCGCGCGTGGGAGGTCGACGAGGTGGCCCTGAAGGAGGTCACCAGCCGGTCGCCGTTCTCGCGCGGGCACGTCGTGGTCGTGGGCTGGGACCAGGTGCCCGACTTCTTCGTCGACTCCGGGCAGGGCACCGACAGCGTCGTCGCCCAGTTGGCCGAGATGAAGCCCGCCGACGTCGCCCGTGAGCTGCACGAGATGAGCCCCGAGCGGCGCGCCGAGGTCGTCCAGGCGCTCGAGGACGATGTGCTCGCCGAGGCACTGGAGGAGCTGCCCGAGGCCGAGCAGGTGCGCGTGATCCAGACGCTGGACACCGAGCGCGCCGCCGACATCCTCGAGGAGATGGATCCCGACGACGCGGCCGACCTCATCGCGGAGCTGACCCCCGAGCTCGCCGAGACCCTCCTGCAGCGCATGGAGCCCGAGGACGCCGAGGACGTCCGGCTGCTGCTCAACTACGACAAAGCCACGGCGGGTGGTCTGATGACCCCCGAGCCCGTGATCCTGGGCCACGACGCGACGGTGGCCGACTGCCTCGCGCTGCTGCGGCACGAGGAGGTCACGCCGGCGCTCGCGGCGCTGGCGTTCCTGT
>CALMPQ010000410.1 GCA_937872005.1 uncultured Propioniciclava sp. | reverse complement strand
GCCTCCATCGACAACAACCTGCCCGGCCTGCAGATGGCGATCGGCGCCGACACCGCGCTCAACGTCGCCGTCGAGGCGGTCGACCGCATCAAGCTGTCGGCCTCGGCCACCCAACGCGCGTTCGTGATCGAGGTGATGGGACGCCGGTGCGGGTTCCTCGCCCTGACCACCGGCGTGGCCGCCGGCGCAGAGCGTGTCTACCTGCAGGAGGACGGCCTCACGATCTCCGACCTGAAGGATGATGTGGACGCCATGTGCCGTGCCTTCGCCTCGGGCCAGGACCGGTGGCTGGCGATCCGCAACGAGGAGGCGTCCGCGTTCTACACCACCGACCTGCTGACCCGCATGTTCGAGGCCGAGGGAAGCGGCGCGTTCAGCGTGCGCGGCCTGGTGCTCGGGCACGTGCAGCAAGGTGGCGTGCCGACGCCCTTCGACCGGATCAACGGCGTCCGCCTCGCGGCCCAGGTGACCGACTGGATGACCGAACAGGTGGCGTCCGGGGAGGCGGTGCACGCGTTCGCGACGCCCGACGGCATGCGGCCGGTGCGCGACCTCGACGACCTGGTGGACTGGGACGTGCGTCGGCCGAAGGACCAGTGGTGGATGGTGCTCAAGCCCGTGCTCGCCGCGCTGGGAAGCCGGCCGACGACCTAGGATGGGCGGGTGACCGACACCCAACCTCGCCGCCTGCTGCGCATCGAAGCCCGCAACGCGGAGACGCCGATCGAGCGCAAGCCCTCCTGGATCAAGACGAAGGCCGTGATGGGTCCGGAGTACCGCGACATGCAGTCGCGCGTGAAGGAGGGCGGGCTGCACACCGTCTGCCAGGAGGCCGGTTGCCCGAACATCTTCGAGTGCTGGGAGGACCGGGAGGCGACCTTCCTCATCGGTGGTGACCAGTGCACCCGGCGCTGTGACTTCTGCCAGATCGCGACGGGGCGTCCGGTTGGGTACGACAAGGACGAGCCGCGACGCGTGGCCGAGTCGGTGCGCGAGATGGGCCTGCGCTACGCGACGGTGACGGGGGTGGCCCGCGACGACCTGCCCGACGGCGCCTCGTGGCTGTACGCCGAGACGTGCCGGCAGATTCGTGAGCTGAACCCGGGGTGTGGCGTCGAGTTGTTGGTGGATGACTTCAAGGGCTCTGAGAGCGCACTGGGGGCGGTGTTCGAGGCGGCACCCGAGGTGTTCGCTCACAATGTCGAGACGGTGCCGCGAATCTTCAAGCGGATCCGTCCGGCGTTCGACTACGACCGCTCGCTCTCGTTGCTGGCCCGGGCGCGGGAGGCGGGGCTGGTGACGAAGTCGAACCTGATCCTGGGCATGGGCGAGACGCGCGAGGAGATCTCGCAGGCGCTGGTGGATCTCCGGGGTGCCGGGACGGAGTTGATCACGATCACCCAGTACCTGCGGCCCTCGGCCAAGCACCACCCGATCGACCGCTGGGTGACCCCCGAGGAGTTCGGTGAGCTGGAGACCGAGGCGAAGGCCCTAGGATATGCGGGAGTGCTCTCGGGGCCGCTCGTCCGCTCGTCGTACCGTGCGGGTCGGCTCTACCGCCAGGCGATCGATGCCCGGCGCAAGGCACCCGCAACGACCAGCGTGGAGTGAGAATGGCCAGCGAAAAGGCGAAGGAACTCGCCGCCAAGCAGAAGGCCGCCATCAAGGCGGAGAAGCTGCGGCGCAAGAACAGTGACGACCCCCGCGACTGGGGGCGTTGGCGCCAGTTCGTCGAGGCGTACAAGCGGACCGCCGAGGTCGACCCGGCTGTCACGTGGTGGATGCTGGGGGTGGGTCTGGGCGTCGTGGCGCCTGTCGCCGTTCTCGGCATCGTGACGCGTCTGGCCTGGTGGGCCTGGCTGCCGCTGGCGCTGGTCTCGGGTGTGTTGGGCGCCATGCTCGTGCTCACCCGCCGCGTCAAGGGCGCGATGGTCAAGCGCTACGAGGGCCAACCCGGCTCGGCCGAGGTCGCCCTGCAGTTGCTGAACAACAAGAAGTACACCTACGACATGGGCATCGCCGCGACCCGCCAGCTCGACCTCGTGCACCGGGTCGTCGGCCCCGGCGGCATCGTGCTGATCGGCGAGGGTTCGCCGGGCCGCGTGAAGCCGCTCATCCAGGGCGAGGCGCGCAAGCACGAGCAGGTCTCGTACGGGACGCCCGTGAGCCAAGTCGTGCTCGGCAAGGGTGACGGCCAGGTGAAGCTGGGTGACTTGGAGAAGTACATCAAGGGCTTGCCCAAGGCGTTGCAGCCGCACCAGGTGTCCGAGGTGCGCCAGCGACTGCGCGCCTTGGACGCGGTGCGTCCCAAGGCTCCGCTGCCCAAGGGTCCGATGCCGACGCCCAAGGGCGTCAACCGCGCGATGCGGGGTCGTTGACGCTCTTGAGTTGAACTCAGCAGTGGATCGGGGTCGGACTGTCGGCCCCG
>CALMPQ010000409.1 GCA_937872005.1 uncultured Propioniciclava sp. | reverse complement strand
ACATCCACGAACTCGCGGCATAAACTACGCCTCCACTTTTTCGGGAACACTCCAACCTGGGGGTTGCGGTCGAGGTAGTCCACGATGCGGGTCAGGTCGAAGTCGGGCAGCAACACCATGTCGTCGTCGGTCATGAAGACGTACTCGGTTTCGACGGCGGCCAGGAGTGCATTGCGGCCCGCACCGATACCGGAGTCGAACGGGAGGGGCAGCACCGTGGTGCCCGGTTCGGCCGGCAGCGTCGGGGTGCGGCTGTCGTCGGCCACCACGACCGGGCCCGAGAACACCTTCCGCACGCTCGCGAGCATCCGCCGGAGCACTGCCGGCCTCTCGAAGGTCTTCACCACCAGGGTGACGTTGCCGGGGTCCACCGGTCCGCGCCCGCGGCGTCCGACCCACGCGGAGGCGATCGCGGTCTCCGCAGCGATGAGCCCGCCGTAGGCCCGCTGCAACACGGGACGCCGCCCCGTGCCGTGCGCCACGCGCGACACCCGCTGCTTGAGGTGGGTCTGCCAGTCGGTACGCCTGCTCATGCCCCCCATCCTCGCAGCCCCCTCCCGGATTGTCTGTCGACCCTCGTATGGTGCACCCCATGACCACCCCCGACACGTGCGACCTCGTGATGAAGGGCGGGGTGACGAGTGGCATCGTCTACCCCCGCCTGGTGACCCGCCTCGCCCGGCGCTACCGCTTCGTGCGGATCGGCGGCTCCTCGGCCGGCGCGATCGCCGCGGCCTTCACCGCCGCGGCCGAGTACGACCGTCACCAACGGACGCTCGGGGTGGTGCCGTCGGCGGACGGGCCGACCGGATTCGATCGGCTGGAGGCGATGCCCGAGGAGTTGGGCTCCCGACTGCGCGGCCTGTTCCGACCCCGCTCGGGGCTGCAGCACCACCTGGCCGCCGTCCTGGCCCTGGTCAACGCGCGCGGGTGGACGATGGTCGGCGCCGTGTCGGGCCACGTCGCCGCGGGCAGCGCAGCGCCCCTCCTGGTGGGGTTGGTCGTCGCCATCCTCGCGGGGGTGGGTCTGGGCATGCTGGTGGGGGCGGCGTCCCCGGTCTGGGTGGCGGTGCTCGCAGGCCTCACGGTGGCACTGCTGCTGGGGGCGCTCGCCGTGGTGGTGTGCGTGGTCTGGTTCGTGCGCGCGGGCCTCCGCCGCACGGTCGCGAACGGGTACGGGCTGGTGCGGGGCGTCCCAGAGTCCGGCTCGGCCGGCGATGACCCGCCCGAGCTCACCGAGTGGATCGTCGACACCCTCGACGGTGTGGCGGGCCTGCCCGCGGGGCGGGTGCTGCGCTTCGGCGACCTCTGGGGGCCCGAGGCGGTGGCCGCGCACCGGAAGCTGGGGCTGGGGACCGGCGAGCGGACCATCGACCCCGTCGAGCTCGACACGTTCCGGCCGTTGGTGGACCTCAAGGTGATGACGACGTGCCTGTCCCTGCGGCGTCCGTACACCTTCCCCTTCACGACACGGGTCTTCGCCTGGTGCCCCGATTGCTGGCTCGGCTGGTTCCCCGAGCGCGTGGTGGCGGAGATGCGGGAGGACTCACGTCCCGTGACGCCCGAGCGACAACGGATCACGGGGGTGCCCACGCTGATCCCCGACCGCTGCCCGCACCACCCCGCGACACCCCTGCGCGGCCTTCCGCACCCGGCCGACATGCCGGTCGCGGTGGGCGTCCGGCTGAGCCTGTCGTTCCCGGGGGTGATCAGCGCGGTGCCGATGTGGGTGCTGGACCGGTACCGCGCCGAGGGCAACTGGGCCTACCGGGAGGTCTGGTTCTCCGACGGCGGGCTGACCTCGAACTTCCCGCTGGAGTTCTTCGACACCCCGCTGCCGCACCACCCCACGTTCGGGGTGACGCTCGAGGCGCCGCACCCCGACTTCCCCGACCGGCACGCCTTCCGACCCGACAAGAACAACTCCGGCATCCTCGGCCGGGTGCGGCCGATCACGGGGGCGGGATCGTTCGTCGAGGCGATCATCGGCGTCCTGGTCGACTGGCGCGATGCGCTGACCGTGCCGGCTGCGGGCAACCGCGACCGCGTCGTGGAGGTCCGCGTCCCCGACGGCGCGGGCGGCCTCAACCTGGACATGCCGGCCCCGCTCATCCACGAGGTCGCACACCGGGGCGATGCCGGCGCCGAACTGCTGGAGTCCTTCGACTGGGACAACCACCGCTGGATCCGTTACCGCACGGCCACCACCGGGCTGGGTGACCTCCTGCACGACGCCCACACGAACTGGCCGCACTACGCCGACCTGCTCGGTCGCGACAAGCCGCCCAGCTACCCGGTCGCCGACGGCAGGCAGGCCGATGACCGGCGGGCCACCGCCGCGCTGCTCGCCACGGCCCAGCAGTTGCACGACCTCGGCCACCCGGCACACACCGGTGGCGTCCCGACCCCGCGCCGCGAGTTCCGCGCCACCCCACCGACATGACCGACGCCACCCGCACGTGGACGCCGGCCTGGCCCTGCCCGGTGGCCTCCGTCTGGTCGACCTGGCGTCGGGGCGCCGGTGACCCGACCTACCGCCTCGACGACGCCGGACGCCACTGGCGGGCCCTGCACACCCCCGCCGGGTCCGTGACGCTCCGCGTGCTGCCGCGCCCCAGCCCGGGCATCGTGGAGGCAGCGGCCTGGGGTGACGGGGCCGATTGGGCGCTGGAGCACCTGCCCGCGATGCTGGGCGCCGACGACGACCCGGCCGGTTTCGAGCCGCTCCCCCAGCACCCGGTTCTGGCGCGTGCCCACCGCGCCCACC
Organism: uncultured Propioniciclava sp.; assembly: GCA_937872005.1. Taxonomy (GTDB): domain Bacteria; phylum Actinomycetota; class Actinomycetes; order Propionibacteriales; family Propionibacteriaceae; genus Propioniciclava. Next base: position 40 of record CALMPQ010000409.1, on the reverse strand, counting down.
GCCACTGGCGCGTCGGGCGCGGCGGGGTCGTGTGGCAGGC
>CALMPQ010000408.1 GCA_937872005.1 uncultured Propioniciclava sp. | reverse complement strand
CGACGGCTGAGGACCTGCCTGCCCTCGAAGCGAACGAAACCGAGAAGACCCGGGGCCTGTCCAAGTCCTACCTCGAGATGCAGGAGTCCGGCGGCTACTACGTGGTGGTCGGCCTCGTCGACGGCGAGATCGCCGGTCGCGTCATCCTCGACACCCGCGACGACGACGACACCCCGCTGGTCCCGGAGATGAAGTTGCTGTGGGTCTACCCGCAGGCCCGCCGCAAGGGCTTGGGCGCCGCGATGACCCAGCACCTGGAGGAGTTGGCCCGCGAGCTCGGCTACGACGAGGTCTTCCTCGGCGTGACGCCCGACAACCCGGCCGCCATCCCCATGTACATCGGCATGGACTACACCCCCACGGGCGAGCACCGCAGCGCGATCAACATGTCGGTCGTCGACGGTGAGGGCGTCGGCACCGACGACCCCATCGAGGCGATCTACCGCAAGTCGCTGCGCCTGCGCTGACCTCGCCCCTCAGGCCAGCCCCACCGCGGTCACCCGGACCAGTCGGTCCCCCGCCGCGAACTCCAGCACCACGTCGTCCCCCTCGAACACGTGTCCGAGCAGGGACGCCCGGCCGCGGCCCAGCGACACCAACAGGTCGAACAGGTCGGCCCGGCGCCGCGCGGTGACGCTCACCGCACTCCCGTCGGCGAACGTCAGGGTCCACGGTTGGTCCTCGGCAGCACCGGGAGTGATCCCACGCGCCGGGATCCCGCGTCCGAGGACGAGTCGCAGGCGGGCGGCCAGGGCCGCCGAGCGTTGCCCGAGCCGCTCCCACAGGAGGCGCTGGGCGACGGCGTCCAGCTCAGCTGCGTCCCGCGGGTCGACCTCCAGCGGCACGGTGACGCGACGCACGTGGCGCCTGTTCATGCGCAGGACGCCCACGAACGTGAGCAGGGCGACGGCCAGGAACCCCATGAGCTCCATGCCCCCATTCTGCGCCGCAGTCCCCCGTGGGGGAAGGCCTCAGTGGCAGGGGTGCTCGGCCAGGGCCGTGCGGGTGGCGGCCACGTCGGCGTCCATCTGCGCGATGAGCGCGTCGATGCCGTCGAACTTCACCTGACCGCGGATGCGCTGGCAGAAATCGACCGCGATCGGGGCGTCGTAGAGCTCCAGGTCGTCGCGATCGAGCACGAAACTCTCGACCCGCCGGTCGGCGCCGTCGAAGGTGGGGTTCGTGCCCACCGAGATCGCGGCCGGCCAGGTGGGGGCCGTGGCGCCCTCGGGCAACGGGTCCCCGTGGGCGTCCATCCCGTCGAGCCGGGTGACCCACCCGGCGTACACGCCGTCGGCGGGGCTGGCGTACGCGTTCGGCACGGGCAGGTTCGCGGTCGGGAAGCCGAGTTCCCGCCCACGCTTGTCCCCGTGCTTCACCACGCCCCGGAAGCGGAACGGGCGCCCCAACAGCTCGGCGGCGTGCCGCACGTCACCTGCCTCCAGCGCGGCCCGGACGCCCGAGCTGCACGTCTCCTCGTCGCCCACGTGGACGAGCGGGAGCCCGGTCACCGCGAAGTGGCCGCGGCCCAGGTCCTCGAGGGTGTCGACGGTACCGGCGGCCCTGTGCCCGAAGCGGAAGTTCTCCCCCACCACCACCCGGACGGGATCCAGCGGGAGGACGTGCTGCTCCACGAACTCGGCGGGCGTCAGCTGCGACAGGTCGCGGGTGAAGTCGACCACGCGCACCTCGTCGGCGCCGGCGCGGCGCAGGAGGGCCACACGGTCCTCCAGATTGGTCAGCAGCTTGGGGCCGCCATCGGGGCGAACGACCGACGCGGGGTGCGGCCAGAAGGTCATCACGACGAGGGGCAGGTCGGGCTCGGCCTGCCGTGCGGCTGCGAGGACCTGTTGGTGCCCGGGGTGCACGCCATCGAAGTTCCCGATCACCACCACCGACCCGGTCAACGACGTTCCTCTCCTCGACTGCCCGCTCACCCTACATCGGTCGCGGCTCAGATGAGGACCGCGACCGGCACACTGCCCCCGGGCGCCGGCCGGTAGAGGGCCAGCAGCCGACCATCGTGCACGAGCGCGGTCGGGTCGGCGGGAACCCCCACGGCCAGCCCGCGGCCGTAGCCGACGTCGCGGGCCGCGTCGGCGTCCACCTCGAGCGTGGCGAAGGCCAGGGGGGCGATGGACGCCAAGGGGTAGGCCCGCACGTCGAACAGCTCCCCGGGGGCGAGGTCGGGGAGCTGCGCATCCCACGTGGTGTGCTCCAGGCCGAACGGGCCCACCCGGGTGCGGCGGAGCGCGGTCAGGTGCCCGCCCACCCCCAGTGACGCCCCCAGGTCACGGGCCAGCGCCCGGATGTAGGTGCCGGAGGAGCAGTCCACGACGACGTCGAGGTCGACCACGGGAGTACCGTCAGCCTCCGCCCCGCGTGCGTCCAGGACGTCGAACCGGGAGACCGTGACCTCGCGGGCGGCGAGCTCGACCTCCTCGCCCTTGCGGACCAGGGCGTACGCGCGCCGGCCGTTCACCTTGATCGCCGACACCGACGACGGCACCTGGCTGATCGTGCCCGTCAGGGCCGCCACGGACGCCTGCAGCCGCGGCCCGACCCCCACCAAGGTGGCTCCGGGGCCGTCGGTGACCTCGCCGTCGGCATCATCGGTGTTCGTCGACTGGCCCAGCCGAATCGTCGCCTCGTAGGTCTTGGTCGTCAGCAGCAGATGACCGAGCAGCCGGGTACCCTTCTCCACGCCCAGCACGAGCACGCCGGTGGCCATCGGGTCCAGGGTGCCGGCGTGGCCGACCTTCTTGGTCCCGAGGGCGCGGCGTGCCCGGGCGACGACCTGGTGGCTCGTGATGCCACCAGGCTTGTCGACGACGAGCAGGGACGGCTCAGCCACCGGCTCAGGCCTCGTCGTCCTCGGCCTCGTCGAGCTCGTCCTCGTGCGGCTTCTTGTACGGGTCGGCCTCACCCGCGTAGACCGCCCCGGCGGAGCGGGCCGCGAGGTCGGCGTCCGAGGCGCGGGCCTTGGCCAACAGGGCCTCCATCTCGGCGGCGGCCTCGGGCACGGCGTCCAGCACGAAGGCGATCGTGGGCGTGAACTTCATGCCGAGTTGCTTGCCCACCGTGGAGCGGATCATGCCGTTGGCCGACGCCAGGGCAGCGGCGGTGCCCGCACGCTGCTCCTCGCCGCCCAGGACGGTGTAGAAGACGGTCGCCTCGCGGCCGTCACCGGTCAGGCGCACGTCGGTGACCGTGACGAACTCGCCCAGGCGCGGGTCCTTGATGCGCCGCTCGAGGAGCTCCGCGACGATCACCTTGATCTGCTCGGCCACCTTGATGTACCGGGGGTTGCCCATGGTCGGGTCCTCTCTCTCGAACGGAATCAGCAGTCTAGTGGGGCGCCGGTGGGCGCCCGGTCGTGCAACGCGCGTCGCTCCCAACCTGATGCATGGGGCGCATCAGATTGGGAGCGACGTTGATCACTCGCGTGGGCCGGAGCCGTCAGTCGCGCGGCTTCTCCACCATCTCGTACGTCTCGACGATGTCGCCGTGCTTGATGTCGTTGAAGTTGTGGAGCGTGAGACCACACTCGAAACCCTCGCGGACGTCGGTGACATCGTCCTTCTCGCGCCGCAGCGACGAGATGGACGTCTCGGAGACGACCACGCCATCCCGGAGGAGGCGGGCCTTGGCGTTCCGCTTGATGTGGCCCTCGAGCACCATGCAACCCGCGATCGTGCCGAACTTGGAGCTCTTGAAGATCTCGCGGATCTCCGCCTGCCCCATCGTCTTCTCCTCGAAGATCGGCTTGAGCATGCCCTTGAGCGCTGCCTCCACCTCGTCGATCGCGGCGTAGATGACCGAGTAGTAGCGGATGTCGACGCCCTCGGCGTCGGCCATCTGGGTGGCCTTGCCCTGGGCGCGGACGTTGTAGCCGATGATGACGGCGTCGGACGCCGCAGCCAGCGACACGTTGGTCTCGGTGATCGCACCGACACCGCGGTCGATGACGCGCAGCGACACCTCGTCGTCGACCTCGATCTTGGCCAGCGAGTCCTCCAGCGCCTCGACCGAACCGGCCGAGTCGCCCTTGAGGATGAGCTTGAGCTCCTGCGTCTCGCCCTTCTCGAGCTGCTCGA
>CALMPQ010000407.1 GCA_937872005.1 uncultured Propioniciclava sp. | reverse complement strand
CCCGAGGCGAACAACTGCCCCCGGCTCAGGTGCGGCCCGGCGGCCCGGACCTCCCACACCGACGACGCCTGCGTGATCGTCACGTCGTTCAGCACGCCCAGGCCCGCGATCACCAGACCACAGGTGAGGATGTCAGGGAAGTCGAGGTCACCGAGCAGGTTGGTCAGCGCGAGGGTCTCCTCACTGGAGATGCCGCTCAGCCGGGCCATCGAGACGCCCAGCGCGCCGAGGCCGGTGGTCACCAACAGGCTCAACCAGGTGCCGACGAACGCTGACGTGGTCCGCCACGACACCCCATGGGCCAGATAGAGCACCACGAACATGATGGCGGTCGACCCCACGATCGCCACCCACACAGCCGGCTGTCCCGACGTGAGGGCCGGGATCATGAACCCGAACAGCACCACCCCGGACACCACCAGCCCCAGCAACCCGAAGAAGCCCTTGCGGCCGGCGACGACCAGCACCGCCACCACGAACAAGACGGTGAAGATCGCCAGGACCGGGATCCGGTCGACCGTGATCAACGACCATCCCCCGGGCACCCCCTCGGTGGCGCCGACCTCGGCCACGTGGACGCCGTCGCCGGGCTGCAGGCCGCTCCACGCGGTCTCTCCCACCAGCTCCACGTCCACGAGTTCGCCCGCCCGGCGGTCCAGTTCGACCTCGGCGACAAGGCAGGCGTGCTGGACACCGGCGTCCGGCCCGGTCGGCGGGGCGTCCGGGGCCGCCGGGCACGGCTCGATCGCGGTGATCTGCCCGCGCACGGGCACGATCCCCTCGGTCGTCAGCACCGAACCCTCCGGCAACACCCGCTCCGTGGGCCACAACCACACCAAGCCCGCCATGGTGATCGCCGCCACGACGGCCAACAGCACGAGTGTCGCGAGCCGGGCCGTCCGGGAGACGCGCACATCGGCGTCCACCCCATCATGCCCATGGTGGTGACGGTGACCCCCGCTCATGGGGTGGCCGCCGGAGGGACGAGGCGAGGTGTGGTCACGATCGTCCAGCGTGGCAGCCAGCGCATGAGCCGGAGGTCAAGGCCGGGTCAAGATCTGGTCTGGTTCGTGTCTGGGTGGTGCCCGTCGTGTTCCTCCAGCGGCTGGCCGGTGGGGCCAGTGGTCGCCGCGGGCTGGGGTGCGACGGGTGTCGGGTTGAGGGCGGGCCCGATCACGAACGCGGACAGTGTGAACAGGCTGGTGAAGGCGATCGCCCCCAGCGCTGGCGCCTTCCAGGTGCCGAACCGTTTCCGGAGGCGGTTGAGCATCGGGATGCTGAGCAGCATCCCGGCTGCGTAGAGCACCGTGTTGCCCACGACGCCGGTCAGGAGGGCGGCGCCGGCGAGGAACCCGACGTGGTGCAGGACATGCGGTGCGAGCCCGAGCAGGGCCCCGAACGTGGCTCGGGTGGCCGCCCACGCCCCGGCGGCGCGGGCCCGCCACGGGGTGGCCGCGGTGACGCTGTCGGCGGCCAGAGTAGATGCCGGGGGGTCGGTCAGGCTGGTGTCCATACCGTCGAGGGTGCGTGACGTCGGTGTGGTGTCGGCCCGGCTCTGGTCAAGATCCGACCAAGGGATGAAAGCGCCTGCGCGGCGAAGGCGTCAGCGTGAGCGCCGTGATCCAGAGCGCGGCGGCCACGGTCGCGGTGACCTCCAGGGGGGTGGCGAGCCAGCTGGCGGTGGTGGTCCCGGTGCGCAGGCCGAGTTGCACCACTCCAACGGCGGGACCCGGTTCGGTGACCTTCATGGTGACCCGACCGGTGGGATCGATGAGTCCGGTGATGCCGCTGGTGGTGACGACGAGGGTGTCGCGGCGCAGTTCCGCTGCCCGGGCCCGGGTGATGGCGAACTGTTGCTCGATCTGGGCGGTGCCCTGGTACATGGCGTTGTTGCTTTGCACGATGACGGCCTGCGCGGTGGCGAGGTCGTGCACGACGGGGTCGAAGGCGACGTCGAAGCAGGCCAGCACGCCGAGGCTGATCGAGCGTCCGTCGGGGAGCTGTACGTCGAGAAGACCCGGATCAGTGCCGGCCACGGACTGGGCGCCGACGTAGCGCAGGGCAGGGATCAGCGGCAGCAGCACGTCTCGGAACGGGATCCATTCGCCGAACGGGACGATCGAGCGTTTCTGATAGGTGGGCCCGATCCGGCCGTCGGGTTCGCGCCATTGGGCGGCGGTTCGCCGCTGGCGGGGTCCGGGACCGTCAAGGATGGCGCCGACCAGCACGGGACGCCCCACGGCCGCGACGGACTGCTCGACGAGCTGGCCGGTGCGCTGGTCGGTGTCGGGGTCGAGGTCGGTGGCGTTCTCGGGCCACACGACGAAGTCGGGGGCCGGCAGGCGGCCGGCGTCGATCGCGGCGGCCAGTTCGCGGGTGGCCCGTGCTTGGTTGGTGGTGATGGTGCGAGGCGGGCCGAGGCCGTAGACGCCGCCGCCGGGTGCGCCACCCTGGACCCAGCCCGCGGTGACGACGCCGTCAGGGGGCGGGGTCGGGGTCACGGTACCGGCGGTGGCGGCGCCGGTGACGACGACCAGCCACGCCGCGGACCAGGCCAGGCGCCGCCTGGAGGGCCCCAGCAGGATCCAGGCGCCCAGCTGTCCCGTGAGGACCACGGAGAAGCTGACGCCGGCCACCCCGATGAAGGGGTACAGCCCGGCCAGGGGCGAGTCGATCTGGGTGTAGCCGAGCCGCAGCCAGCCGAAGCCGCCGAACGGGACGCGGGCGGCGAGGAACTCCACGCCCAACCAGGCCAGGGCTGCCAGTACGGGCCAGCCGCGGCTCCGGCCGGCGGCGCGGACCAGCACGGCCGTGACCGCAGACCAGCTGGAGGAGAGCAACAGCAGCCCTACCAGGGCGGCCGGGTGGATGGCGGCCATCCAGCCCAGGGTTGGTCCGGACAGGCCAAGGCCGTAGGCCAGCCCCACGGCAGCCGCAGCCCGGAGCGACGTGCTCCGGTGCACGGCGACGGTGAGCACCATGACGCCAAGCGGTGGGGCGAGCCACCAGCCCAGCGGTGCGACACCCGTGCCCGTCATCAACCCCGCCGCACCCGCCGCCCCCGCCGCGACCAGCGGTGCCCAGTGGCGCGGCCACCGCTGCCGGGCCCATGACGCGTCCCGTGCGGTCCGCAGGGTCGTCATCGCGGGCGTGGCCGTTTCACCGAGTGGATCACACGCGTGCCGGCTCGACCGGGTGTGCGGCGGCGGGCTCGGGGGTCCGCTGCCGGCGGTCGACCGCGATCAGCATGACGCCGGCGATGATGCTGAGCACGCCGAACAGTTGCGCTTCGGTGAGGCCGAGCAGGACGCGGTCGTTGACCCGGACGATCTCGACCAGCAGTCGCGCGGCCCCGCTGAGGGCGAGGTAGCCGCCGAACACTGACAGCGGCAGCCAGCGGCGGGCGAGCAGCCAGAGCACGGCGGCGATCGCGAACGCGCCGGCAGCCTCGTACAACTGGGCGGGGTGAACCGGGACGGTCACGGGCACGACGCCGTTCGGGAAGGCCATCCCCCAGGGCAGGTCGGTCGGCGTGCCGTAGGTGCCATCGCCCGCCAGGAAGCAGCCGATCCTGCCGATCCCGTACGCCACCGACAGGGGGATCGCGGTCGCGCCGGCCACGGTGGCCAGCGGCAGCTGGTAGCGGCGGGTCAGGACGACGACGGTGAGGATGCCGCCGATCAGCCCGCCGTACCAGACGAACCCCGAGCTACCGAGCAGGTGCCAGCTGAACTGGGCGCGGTTGTCGATCAGGAAGTACACCTTGGCGGCCACGAACCCCCACACCGCCGCCCACAGGACCAGCGAGTGCGCCTGGTCGACCGGGAAGCCGAGCTTGCGGAAGGCGCGGCCGAGCAGCCACGCGGCGACCAGCGCCGCGAGGGCCTTGCTCACCCCGTACGACTGGATCTGGATTCCGAACACTGAGAACAACACCGGCCACACGGCGAGACTCCTCCATCAAGCGACGCACCCGCGTGGCACGCCGGCTCCCACTGTCGCGGGCCGGGGTCAAGGGCCCCCTGAGCGGCAGCCAAGATCACGTCAAGAAGCCGATGAAACTGGGCGGGGGTGCCTGGCGAAAACCTCAAGATTCGGCCAAGAACCCCGATCCGGGGCTCGACGCCGCGAAACCCCGGTGGGTAGCGTCGATGCCCATCCTCACACCTGAGGCGAACAACCAAGGGAGGCATGATGGAACACACGAACCTGACCCGACGGGTGGCGTCCGGCTTGACTGCGGCCCTGCTGGCGACCGGCGCCCTGACCGGGGTGGCGGTGGCGGCCGCACCACCGGCACAGGCGAGCGCACCGGCGGCGTCCGATCAGGCGGCCCGGTTCGAGGTCGACTTCCTGACCGGGATGATCGACCACCACCACATGGCGGTGATGATGGCCGAGATGTGCGTCGAGAAGGCGGTCCACGACGAGCTCGCAGCGACGTGTGAGTCGATCGTGGCCACCCAGTCGGCCGAGATCGCGACCATGCAGCAGTGGCTGGAGGACTGGTACGGCATCTCCCACGAGCCGGACATGACTGGGATGCAGTCGATGCACCGGTTCCACGACCTGGACGGCGAGGAGTTCGAGGTGGCGTTCCTGCGGTCGATGATCCGCCACCACCGGGGTGCGATCCGGGAGGCCGAGAAGTGCCTGGCGAACGCCGAGCACGACGAACTGCTGACCCTGTGCAGCGACATCCGAGACGCCCAACTGGCCGAGATCGCGCAGATGCAGGACTGGCTGCAGGAGTGGTATGACCTGCCGGGCGGCCGACCGGTCGGCACAGCCTGATCGAGGCCCTGCCCCCGCGGGCGGCCCGACGGAGGCGTGACGCGCAAGGGCGGGGGGTCGCGTTCGCGACCCACCCGCCCATTTCACACGCAGGACCAGCTTCAAGTGCGGAGCAGCCGTTCGACGGCCCGGAGGGCCTGCTCCACCTGTTCGGTCTGCTCGTCGGCCACGGTGGTGGCTGCCCCCCGCTGCAGGCAGTCGCGGAGGTGTTGGTCGACCAGCATCAGGGCTGCGGCTTCGAGGGCGTGGGTGACTGCGGCCACCTGGGTGAGGATCTCGATGCAGTCGGCGTCGCCGTCGACCATCCGGGCGATCCCGCGGACCTGTCCCTCGATGCGCCGCAGCCGGCCCAGCAGGGCACGTCGGGTCCGTGGGCCCGACGCGCTCCGCTGGGCTGCGGGTGTTGCAGCGCCCGGGTCAGTGGTGGCCGGCGCCGGAGGGTCCATGCGCGTAACGGTGCGGGTCCGCGTCGAAGGTTTCGGCGCAGCCCTTGGAGCAGAAGTAGATCGTGGTGCCGTCGTGGTCGCGGGTGGCGGCCGCGTCGGTCGGATCAATCTTCATGCCGCAGACCGGGTCGACGACCTTGGCGGTGGTGTCCTTCTTCTTGCCGAACAGGCCGAACATGGTGGTTTCCTTTCGTTGGGTGTGGTGTGAGGCTTCGACGCTGCCGCCCACCTCGACGAGCGGGTCGACGCCGGCCACCTGGGTGGTGGCAGCCAGTGGACGGGGGGTGAACCGGCGGAGCCGGTTCGCGTTGGCGACCACCGACAGCGACGACAGTGCCATCGCGGCGGCGGCGATGATCGGGCTGAGGGTGATCCCGAACGCCGGATAGAGCACGCCGGCGGCGATCGGGATGCCCAGGATGTTGTACAGGAACGCGAACACCAGGTTCTGTTTGATGTTGCGCATGGTGGCCCGGGACAGGTCGACGGCGGTCACTATGCCCACCAGTGCCCCCGAGACCAACGTGATGTCGGAGGACTCGATCGCGACGTCGGTGCCGGTCCCGATCGCCGACCCGACGTCGGCCTGGGCGAGGGCGGGGGCGTCGTTGATGCCGTCGCCGACCATGCCGACCACCTTGCCGTCGGCTTGCAGGCGCCGGACCTCGGCGGCCTTGTGGTCGGGCATGACCTCGGCGACGACGCGGGTGATGCCGACCTGGCGGGCGATCGCGGCGGCGGTGTGCCGGTTGTCACCGGTCATCATCACGACCTCGATGCCGCGGGCCTGGAGGGCTGCGACCGCCGCCGGGGCGCCTTCCTTGAGGGTGTCGGCTACAGCAACGACGCCGGCGGGGTGTCCGTCGACCGCGACCAGCATCGCGGTCTTGCCTTCGGCGGCCAGCCGGTCGTGGGCGGCGAGCAGGACGGCCGCGTCCACCCCGAACGCGTCCAGCAGCCGACGGTTGCCGACCAGCACGGGCCGCCCGTCGACCCGCGCCATCACCCCTTGGCCGGTGACGGACTCGAACCCGTCGACCTCGGGCACAGCGAGCCCGCGCTCGGTCGCCCCGGCCACGATCGCGGCCGCCAGCGGGTGCTCGGAGGCGCGCTCGACCCCGGCGACAGCGGCCAGGAGGCGGTCCTCACCGCCGTCGGTCACGGGGATGACGTCGGTGAGGGCCGGGACGCCGCGGGTCAGGGTGCCGGTCTTGTCGAGGATGATCGTCTGCAACTTGTGGGCGGTCTCGAGCGCTTCGGCGGAGCGGATCAGGATGCCGTGCGCGGCCCCTTTGCCGGTGCCGACGGTGATCGACATGGGAGTGGCGAGCCCTAGGGCGCAGGGGCAGGCGATGATCAGCACCGACACGGCGGCGACGAGCGCGAAGATGAACACCGGCGGCGGGCCGACGAGCACCCAGGCGACGAAGGTCCACACCGCGATCACGATCACCGCGGGCACGAAGTAGCTGGACACCTGGTCGGCGAGCCGCTGGATGGGCGCCTTGGAGCCCTGGGCTTCGCGGACCAGCCTGATGATCTGGGCCAGCATCGTGTCGGCGCCGACCTTGGTGGCCCGGTAGCGCAGGGCGCCGGTGGTGTTGATGGTGGCGCCGATCACGGTGTCACCGACGGACTTGGTCACCGGCATGGATTCGCCGGTCACCATCGACTCATCGATCGAGGAGGAGCCGCTGGTCACCTCGCCGTCGACCGGGAGCTTCTCCCCGGGCCGGATCAGCACGATGTCGCCGACCCGCACCTCATCAACGCCGACCTCGAGTTCGGCACCGTCGCGCTCAACCCGGGCGGTGCGGGGCTGCAGCCCGATCAGGGCACGGATCGCCTCACCGGTGCCGGCCTTCGCTTTCGTCTCGAGCAGCCGCCCGAGCAGGATGAGGGTGATGATCACCCCGACGGCCTCGTAGTACACATGCCGCAGCGCGTCGGGCAGCAGCCAGGGCAGGAACGTGACCACCAGGCTGTAGCCGAAGGCGGCAAACGTGCCCAAGGTGATCAGCGAGTTCATGTCGGCGGTCCGGTGCGACAGCGCCTTCCAGCCGGTCCGGTGGATCGGCCAGCCGGTATAGAACATCACCGGAGCGATCAACGCCAGCTGTAGCCACGGGTTCATCAGGAACTCGGGAACCCACATCGCCTGGAACAACTCCACCGCCATCACCGCGACCAGCACCGGCGCCGACAGCACCGCACCCACCAGCAGGCGGCGGGTCAAGTCGCGGATCTCGGCGGCACGCTCAGCCTCCTCCGCCTCCGCGTCGGGGGCGGTGCCGCCGGCCGCGGTCGTTCCGTCCACCGGCCGGGAGGCCTGCTCCACCACGGTGCCGCCGCCTTGGGTATCGGCCGGGGGGCTCCCGCTGACCCGGACCACCCCGGACACCATGTTCATCCCGCACGCAAAGCGGTACTCCCCCGTTTCGGTGGGAAGGAACTCGACCGCCGTGGTCCGGAACGCCGGCAGCGCTGCGTTGACCTTGAAGTCGGGCATGACCACCCGCGAGGTGCACTCACCGCTCTCCTGCCGGTCGAACAGGAGCCTGACCGGTACGCCCGGGCGGACGCCCTCGATCACGTCCGGGCTGTAGCCACCGTCCACGGTGACCCGCACCACCTGGACGCCGTCCTCCAGGCTCACCTGTCCGGCCCGCTTCGGACCGAAGAAGAACCACCACAACAACCCGGTGACGACCACCGCGCCGCCGATGACGAGCCAACTCATCACAACCACCTCACCCTGTCCTGATACCCCCCAGGGGTACCGCTTCTGGTGTCAGGTTAGGTGGGTCTCGTGTCCGGATCGGCAGGATCGGATCAAGGTCGCGTCAAGATCCCGACGCAGCCTGCGCGGCCGGGGTGCCTGGTCGGCGGTGGTGCTCGTCAGGAAGCCGCAACCGCTTCAGCAGCAGGGCGTTGACAGCGACGATCAGGCTGGAACCGGACATCGACAGCGCAGCGATCTCTGGCCGTAGGGTCAGCCCGACGCCGGCAAACACGCCGGCCGCGATCGGCAGGGCGACCACGTTGTAACCGACCGCCCAGCCCAGGTTCTGCCGCATCTTCCGCAGCGTGCCACGGCCGATGGTCAGGGCGGTCGGCACGTCGAGGGGGTCCGACCGCATGAGGACCAGGTCGGCCGTCTCGATCGCCACATCGGTGCCCGCCCCGATCGCGACCCCCACGTCAGCCTGGGCCAGAGCAGGGGCGTCGTTGACACCATCACCGACCATCGCCACCACCCGCCCCTGGCGTTGTAGATCGGCCACATGGGCGGCCTTGTCGCCGGGCAGCACGTCCGCGATCACCGTGTCGATCCCCAGCTGGGCGGCGATCCGCTCCGCGGTCGCCTGATTGTCCCCGGTCAGCATCACCACCTGCACTCCCTGGTCGTGCAACGCCGCGACCGCCCGGGCGGAGGTCTCGCGGGGGGCGTCCGCCAACCCGATGACCGCCACGATGCGGCCGTCCACCGCTCCGAACACGGCGGTCTGGCCCTGGGCGGCGACCCGCTCGCGGATCGGCCCCGCCGCCGACAGGTCGACACCGAGGGACTCCATGAGCCGCCGGTTTCCGACCGCAACGTCCAGTCCGTCGACGACGGCGGTGGCCCCGTGGCCGGGCACGTTGCGAAACTCGGCAGCCTTACGGGTCGCGACGCCGAGGGCGTCGGCATGGGTGACCACGGCGGCCGCGAGCGGGTGTTCGGATTCGCGCTCCACCGCCGCGACCAGGTCGAGGTGGGGGTCGCCCCCGACGGCGATGACCTGGGTCACCTCGGGTTCGCCGCGGGTGAGCGTGCCGGTCTTGTCCATCACCACCGTGTTGACCTTCGCGGAGGTCTCCAGGGCGGTGGCGTTCTTGAACAACACTCCTCGCTTGGCGCCCAGACCGGTGCCGACCATGATCGCGGTCGGCGTCGCCAGTCCGAGGGCGTCGGGGCAGGTGATGACCACCACCGTGATCGCGAACAGCATCGCCGTCTGGACCGACGCGCCGGCCAGCAGCCAGGCCCCGAACGTGAGCCCTCCTCCGATGATGGCCACCAGCACCAGCCAGAACGCCGCCCGGTCCGCGAGCCGCTGGCCGGGGGCCTTCGAGTTCTGCGCCTGCTGCACCAGCGCGACGATCTGCGCCAGGGCGCTGTCCGCGCCCACCTTGGTGGCCTCCACCCGCAGCGTCCCCGTGGTGTTGATCGACGCCCCCACCACCGCTGAACCGACCGTCTTGTCGACCGGCAAGGACTCCCCGGTCACCATCGACTCGTCCACCTCGGAACGGCCCTCCCGGACGACGCCGTCGACGGGCACCTTCGCGCCGGGACGGACCAGCACCAGGTCGCCGACCAGCACCTCGCTGGTGGGCACGTCGGCCTCGACCCCGTCACGAATCACCGTCGCCATCGGCGGCGCCAGGTCCAGCAACGCCCGGATGGCGTCGTTCGCGCCGCCGCGGGCCCGCATCTCGAACCAGTGCCCCAACAAGACGAACGTGGTCAGCACCGCGGCCGCCTCGAAGAACACCTCGCCACCACCGGTGAGCGTGACGTACAGGCTGTACAGCCACCCGGCGCCGATCGCGATCGCGACCAGCACCATCATGTCCAGCGTCCGGTTCCGCAGGGCGCGGAAAGCCCCGTCGAAGAAGATCCAGCCCGCGTAGAACACCACCGGCAGCGACAACACCAGGGCGAACACCTCGTCCCGCAACCCGAACGGCGCCGGCAGCCCGAAGCCGAGCATGTCGCGTCCCATCGGGGAGAACAACGTGATCGGCACCGACAGCACCGCCGCGACCAGGAACCGGTTGCGCATGTCGGCGACCATGGCGTCCATCGACATCCCCCCATGACCGCCATGACCCATCGCGTCATGCGGCGAGATCACCACCCCCGCGGCGTGGCTCGCCGCCTGGTCGTGCCCCCCATGACCGTGCGGCACCGTGGTTCCGGGGCCGCCGTGCCGCGCGTGGGCGTCCGGGGCTGCGTGCCCGCCGGGATGACCTGCCGGTTCGATGCGGGGAACGCACACGTGGGTGGGCTGTGACTCGCCGGCACAGTGGTAGCCACACTCGCGCACCCAGCCCTGAAGTTCGGCGACGTCGGTCCGCGTCGGGTCGAACGTGACGGTCGCCGTCTGCGAGATCGCGTTCGCGTCGACCGCCAGCACGCCTGGCCGGGTCAGGAGGGTCTGTTCGACGCCGTGGGCGGTGGTGGCCCAGTGCAGGCCACCCACGTGCAGCACGACCGACTCGGCGGTGGAGTTCAGGTTCATCACATTCTCCTGTCAGGGCGGACGGGCGTGGGGGTGCCGGGGTCAATGCTTGTGGCCGCCGGCGGAGCCCTGGTTCATGAACAGCATCATCGCGCCCATCATCGCCATGCACAGCAGGGCGTAGCCGATGGCGCCGCCGCCCGCCGCCCCGGTGGCGACGAGGAATCCGACGACAGCCAGCATCGGGGCGCACATCAGCAGGTGCATCCACCACCGGTGCCGCACGGGCTGGGCCGTAGGGGCCGGCTGCCCAACGGGCGGTGCCGGGGTGGTCGGCGCGAACGGGTCGGCGGCGAACCGGTCGTACGGGTCGCTGCCGGCCGGCGGGATGGCGCGATGGTCGGTGTGGTCGTGATTCATGGCAGGGACTCCTTGGCGTCGGTCGGATCGTTACACCAACGAGGCTGGTCGACGAAGGTCGGGTCTGGTTGTGGGAACCGTCAAGGTCGCGTCAACGTTCCCGCTCAGCCGCGGTAGAGCAGGCCGATCATCATCCCGGCCTCGGCGTGATAGATGTTGTGGCAGTGGACCATCCAGTCACCGACGTTGTCGGCGTCAAGGTCGAGCGCCATCGACTGCATGGGCGCCAACAGCACCGTGTCCTTCCGTAGCCCTGTCGGCAGCGCGAACGTGTGCCCGTGCAGATGCAGGGGGTGGGTCATCATCGTCATGTTCATCACGTTGAGCCGCAGCCGTTGCCCCTCACGCACGGTGAGCGGCTGGTTCTGCCCGAACGGGGCCCCGTTGATGCCCCACCGGTACGGGCTCATCGACCCCTCCAACGACATGTGCGCGGTGGCGTCCGGCGATCGTGAAGGCAGCCTCACCGACTCGTGGGGACGCAGGTCGGTGGCCAGCAGGATGCGCCCGGCCAGTTCGGCGGGCGACACGTCGGGGCCGGGGGCCTGACCCGAACCGGTCCTGACCAGGGCCAAGCCCTGGCCGCCCTCGGTCTTGCCGAACGGACGAGCCACCAGGGGGAACACGCCGTCGTCGAGGGTGACGAGGGCGTCGTAGCGCTCGCCCATGCCGAGGTAGAGGGCGTCGACCTCCCGCGGTTCCACGGGGAAGCCGTCGCTGTGGGTGACCGTCAGGCGGTGGCCGCCGAGCGCGACCGTGAAGATCGTGTCGGACGCCGCATTGATCAGCCGGATCCTGACGCGCTGGCCCGGCTTGGCCTCGAACGTGGCGGGTGCGGTGGGGACGCGTCCGTTGATCAGGAAGTAGGGGTAGGTGACGTCGCCGGCATCCCCCCACGGTTGCGGAGCGTTGCCGCCACCGTGACCGCCGTGGTCCAT
>CALMPQ010000406.1 GCA_937872005.1 uncultured Propioniciclava sp. | reverse complement strand
TACGCCGCGCACATGCGCGCCCTGCACGCCCGGCGCTTCGAGACGATCGGCAAGGCCGTCGACGCCGGCGTCCGCGTGTTCGCCGGCACCGACGCCGGCACGGTGATTCCGCATGGCCTCATCGCTGACGAGGTCGAACTGCTGGGCCGTGTCGGGGGAGCGGAGTTCGCCCTCGGCGCGGCGTCCTGGCGGGCCCGCGACTGGCTGGGCGCCGACGGGCTGGACGAGGGGGCGTCCGCCGACCTGGTGGTCTACGACGCCGACCCGCGGAGCGACCTCTCGGTGGTGCGGCACCCCAGGCTGGTGATCCTGCGCGGGCGCGTGGTGCGGGAGTGACCCGGTTGGGCGGATGGGGCGTCCGTCTGGCACAATGATCGATGCGCTGTGTCCGCGGGTGCCCTCTCACGCCCACGAATGCGGTCCACCCGAGTTGGCTCGACGGTTGTCCCACGCCGAAGAACCCGCTCACCCGATCCCGCCCCTGCGCGTTGCAGGGGCATGTTCCAACAGGAGAACCACACACGTGGCTGTCAAGATTCGTCTGAAGCGGATGGGCAAGATCCGCAACGCGCAGTACCGCATCGTCGTGATCGACTCGCGCTCCAAGCGCGACGGCCGTGCGATCGAGGAGATCGGCATCTACCAGCCGAAGAACGAGCCGTCGGTGGTCGAGGTCAAGTCCGAGCGCGCGCAGTACTGGCTCGGGGTCGGCGCCCAGCCGTCCGAGACCGTCGAGAAGATCCTCAAGCTGTCGGGTGACTGGCAGAAGTTCAAGGGCTCGAACGAGCCCTCGGGCATCAACCCCCAGCCCGAGAAGGCCGACAAGCTCGCCGCCTTCAACAAGGCCCTCGCGGAGTCCGACGACGAGCCGGCGACCGGCGCGTTCTCGAGCAAGAAGAAGAAGGCCGACGAGGCCGAGGACGCGCCCGCCGCCGAGGCCGACACCCCGGCCGCGGAGCCTGAGGCCGAGGCCGCCCCGGCCGAGGACGCCGCGTCCGACGAGGCGTGACCGTGCTCGCGGACGCACTGGAACACCTCGTCCGCGGGCTCGTGTCCAACCCCGACGACGTCGTCGTGTCCGACTTGGACCGTCGACGCGTCCGGACACTCGAGGTCCGTGTCAACCCCGAGGACATCGGGAAGGTGATCGGGCGCCAGGGCCGCACGGCGAGTGCCCTCCGCACGGTCATCACCGCGCTGGCTGGACGTGAGCAGGTCCGGGTCGACTTCGTCGACGTGGACCGCCGCCCCCGCCGCCGCTGAACCACCGGTCCCCGGCCCGTTTCCCACGGGCCGGGGATCGTCGTCTCACCACGCTTTCGGCAGGAGTCCCCATGGCAGGCACCGTCGACGTCCTCGTCGGCACCATCGGACGCGCACACGGGCTGCGCGGCGAGGTCACCGTGCACGTGCGCACCGACGAGCCGGAGCGTCGCTTCGTGCCCGGCGGGTCGCTGCGGGTGGGGAGCAAGCCGCGGGTGGTGGCGTCCGTGCGCTGGCACTCGGGCACCCTGCTGCTGCGCCTGGAGGGCGTGGCCGACCGCACCGGCGCCGAGGCGCTGCGCGGCCAGGAGTTGTGGGTGGACGTGCCCGCCGACCAGGTGCCCGCCGAGGAGGGCGAGTACTGGGACCGCCAGTTGGTCGGCCTCACCGTGCTGGACGCCCAGGGCTCGGTCGCCGGGACCATCGGCGAGGTGCTGCACCTGCCGGCCCACGACGTGTTCGTCGTGCGGACGCCGGCGGGGGAGCGGCTCATCCCGTTCGTGAACGAGATCGTGCCGATCGTCGACCTCGAGGCCGGCCACGTGCAGGTCGCCGACGTCGGCGGGCTGCTCACCGACGAGGAGGACTAGGTGTACTTCGACGTCATCTCGATCTTCCCCGACTACTTCGCGCCGCTGGACCTGTCGCTGGTCGGGAAGGCACGCCGGGCGGGCCTGGTGGACTGGGAGGTCCACGACCTGCGCCGCTGGACGTACGACCGCCACCACACCGTCGACGACACCCCCTACGGCGGTGGCGCCGGCATGGTGATGAAGCCCGAGCCGTGGGGCGAGGCCCTCGACCACGTGCTCGACCGGGCCTGGTCGCTGCCGACCCTCGTCGTGCCGACCCCGTCGGGGGAGCGGTTCACCCAGGCCACGGCGCACGAGTTCGCCGACCTGAAGCACCTGGTGTTTGCGTGCGGCCGTTACGAGGGCATCGACGCGCGCGTGATGGAGCACGCGGCGTCCCGGATGCCGGTGCGCGAGGTGAGCCTCGGCGACTACGTGCTCAACGGCGGCGAGGTCGCCGTGCTGGCGATGGTCGAGGCCATCGTCCGCCTGGCCCCGGGGGTGGTGGGCAACCCGCACTCGCTGGTGGAGGAGTCGCACTCGGTCGAGGGTGAGGGGCTGTTGGAGTACCCCGTGTACACCAAGCCGCCGACCTGGCGCGGGCTCGAGGTGCCCGAGGTCCTCCTGTCCGGGCACCACGGCAAGGTGGCGGCCTGGCGGCGCGAGCAGTCGTGGGCGCGCACCGAGGAGCGACGCCCCGACCTGCTGCCCGAATGAAACTGCCCCTTATTTACGCAAGCATTTCAATGCGTTAATACCCCCAGTCGGAGCGCATTTCCGGCGTTCAGGGGACGGGTGCGTCGAAACGCTCACGTCGATGGGACAATTCCTCGCGAACTTGGCTAAGTTGTGGCCGTGGCGACAACAACACTGACTCCTCACCAACGAGCAGTCCGGTCAACGGTGACCATGAAGGTCGTGATGGCCATCACCGGTCTCATCATGGTCGGCTTCCTGCTCATGCACATGTACGGCAACCTGAAGGTCTTCATGGGTGCCGAAGCGTTCAACCACTACGCGCACTGGCTCAAGGGGGACATCCTCTACCCGCTGGTGCCGTCGGGTTGGTTCATCTGGATCTTCCGCGTCTTCCTGCTCGTCGCGATCGTGGCGCACATCTGGTCGGCCGCCGTGCTGACCGGCCGCGCACACGCCGCCCGCAGCAGCAAGTACGTGACGACCAAGCGCCTCTCGCAGACGTACGCCGCGCGCACCATGCGCTGGGGCGGCGTCATCCTGGCCGGCTTCCTGGTCTTCCACCTGCTGCAGTTCACCGCGCAGGTCGTGACCACGGGCTTCCGTGCCGGCAGTGAGCCCTACGACATGGTCATCGCGAGTTTCTCGCAGTGGTGGGTGACGCTCGCCTACCTCGTGTGGGTCGCGATCGTCTGCCTGCACGTCCGCCATGGCGTCTGGAGTGCCCTGACGACGCTCGGCGCGAACACCTCCCCGAAGGCCCGCGGGTTCCTCAACGGCCTGGCCTGGGTGATCGCGATCGTGCTGTTCGTCGGCTTCATGATCATGCCGCTGGCTGTTCAATTCGGATGGGTGAAGTAATGACTGTGACTGATTTCTTCCAGGTGGGCGAGGACATTCGCGACACCAAGGCCCCCGCGGGTCCGATCGAGAAGAAGTGGGCGACCCGAAAGTTCCAGGCGGCCCTCGTCAACCCGGCCAACCGCCGCAAGCTCTCGATCATCGTCGTCGGCACCGGCCTCGCCGGTGGCGCCGCGGCCGCGACCCTGGGTGAGGCGGGCTACAACGTCCTCAACTTCTGCTACCAGGACAGCCCGCGCCGCGCGCACTCGATCGCCGCTCAGGGTGGCATCAACGCCGCCAAGAACTACCGCAACGACAACGACTCGACGATGCGGCTGTTCTACGACACGGTCAAGGGCGGTGACTACCGGGCCCGCGAGACGAACGTGTACCGCCTGGCCGAGGTCAGCGCCAACATCATCGACCAGTGCGTCGCGCAGGGCGTCCCGTTCGCCCGTGAGTACGGCGGCCTCCTCGACAACCGTTCCTTCGGTGGCGTCCAGGTGCAGCGCACCTTCTACGCCCGCGGCCAGACGGGTCAGCAGCTGCTGATCGGCGCCTACCAGAGCCTGGAGCGCCAGGTTGCGGCCGGCACCGTGAAGATGCACGCCCGCCACGAGATGCTCGAGCTGATCCTCGTCGACGGGCGGGCCCGCGGCATCGTCACCCGCAACATGGTGACCGGCGCCATCGAGGCCCACACCGCCGACGCGGTCGTGCTCGCCACCGGTGGCTACGGCAACGTGTTCTTCCTGTCGACCAACGCGATGGGCTGCAACGTCACCGCCTCGTGGCGCGCGCACCGCAAGGGCGCCTACTTCGGCAACCCGTGCTACACGCAGAT
>CALMPQ010000405.1 GCA_937872005.1 uncultured Propioniciclava sp. | reverse complement strand
GGTGGCCTTCAGGTAGTTCTGGTAGACCCAGCCCGACTGGCCCTTGTCGGTCGTGACCTCGTGCCAGCCACCGCTCACCTGGCCGGAGGCGGTGACCGCCTGCTGGGGGGCGAGCACGGTGACGACGGGGTTCGACGACGACGGGCCCGAGCGCATGTTCACCCAGGTCGTCGCGGTCATGGACTGCGTCGCGGTGGCGACCGAAGCGATGACGAGTCCGCCCGCGCCCAGCGTCGTCAGGGCGATGCAGCCGCCCACCAGGGCGGTCGTCAACCTGCCAGCTCGCTTCACGGATCTCCCCCTCGGTGCGATGTGCCGGAGCCAGTAGAAGCTGACAAGGGGTGTTGCGGCAAGCGGTGGCCGAGGGTTTTCTCAGGGGATGGCAAGCCGACACGCCGTTTGCGGGGGAAGAATGCCACGGTTGTGATTTGGTGACCGCTGCGGAGTCAATGGCCTTGTCGCGAAGGGGTTCTGGGTGGGGGATGGGGTCGGGCCGGGGATGAATCCCCGGGGTGGGGGAGACCCCAAGAAGAACCTGAGAGATCTCAAGTGGAGGTTGAGGGTCTCTGGGCGGGGGTCACCCAGGAGTCGTCGAGGTCGGCGATCCAGGACGCGCAGGTGCCGCGGTGGCTGGGCGGCAGCCAGCCGGACCGCAGGTCGGCGTCCGGCACGACGAGGGTGTGGCAGAGGTCGGCGGCTCGGGAGAGGAGTTCGGGATCGGTCAGTTCGACGGGGAGAGTGGTGACGCGACCCGTGCGATGGTTCGCGCGGAGGGTGCCGAGCAGGCCGAACCCGAACGTCGGTGCGACGAGGACGAGCGGTGAGCGGGTGGTGAGCGCGGAATCGAGCAGCGTGAGGATGAGCCGCTCGTCCTCGAGGTCGGTCTCGGTGACGACGACGATCGGGTTCTGGACGGCAGCGATGCCGCGGGCCGGGTGGGTGAGGAACTCGCGATCGGCGAGCCCCGCCGGCAGCGTCGGTTCGGGTCCGCGGGCGGCGAGGATCGTGCTGAGGTCGGTCTCGCTGAGGACGGTGGGCGGGGGGCTGGTCGTGAGGTCGTCCTCCGTCACGAATCCCTCGGACGCCCTCCGTTGCCGTCGGCGGTCCCACCACCAGCCGGCGATGATGATCGCCGCGCCCACGACGAGCAGGAGCGGGATGCCCCACCACGGAGGGTTCATGGTCCCACCCTATGTGGCCGTTAGGATGGGCAGCCGGGGCCTATAGCTCAACCGGCAGAGCAACGGACTTTTAATCCGTGGGTTCTGGGTTCGATCCCCAGTGGGCCCACCAGTGGTTTCAGCGTCGCCATGAGGGCGGTGGCATCTGAGCGAACCCTTAGGTTGGACCCCATGCGGCAGTGGGTGCGGGTCTTGCTGGTGGTCGTGGTCGGGCTGGTCGGGTACGGGATCGGGCTCGCGCAACCGTACGTGCTGCGTCCACCGTTGATCCTGGGGCAGGACGCCATCACGGACGCCGCGAGCGCAACGGCCACGGTGACGGTCGACGACGTGGGCGGGCCGGTGCTGTCGATCCAGCCGGCCACCCTGGCTGAGGTCTTGTTCATCCTCTACCCCGGCGGCCTCGTGCGCCCGCAGGCGTACGAGTGGCTGGGTCGAGCGCTGGCGAGCGAGGGCGTCCACACGGTCATCCCGGAGTTCCCGGTCGACCTCGCCGTCCTCGACACCGGACGCGCCGACCGGCTCGTCGCGCACTACGCACAGGGGCGTCCGGTGGTCATCGGCGGCCACTCCTTGGGCGGCGCGATGGCGGCGGCGTGGGCGTCCGAGCACCCGGACGCCGTGGCGGGCCTGCTGCTCATGGCCGCCTACCCGCCGAACGATTCCCCGGTGGCCGACGCGAGCTTCCCCGCGCTGGTGCTGCACGCCGAGCACGACGGCGTCGCCGACCCGGACGCCGTGCGCGGCGGCCTTGATCGTCTACCCCGTGACACAAGGTTCCACGTCATCCCCGGTGCCGTGCACAGCTTCTTCGGACGCTACGGGCCCCAGTCGGGCGACGGCGTCCCGACCGTGAGCAGGGCCGACGCCGAGGCGTCCATCGTGACCGTGGTGGGGGAGTTCCTCGACGCGATCTGACGCGCTCGGATCTAGCCCCAGAGGGTCTGGACGTCGTACTGGTCGAGCGTCCGATCGGCAGTGACCAGCACGCACCCCTCGACCATCGCCTGCGCAACCAAGAGACGATCGAACGGGTCTCGGTGGTGCCATGGCAGCGCTTCGACGCCCGCGGCGTGCTCAGCGGACACGGGCAACTGGCCGATGTCGAGCCGGTTGAGGACCTCGCGCCATCGGGGATCGATGTCCAGCTTGCCCAGGGAACGCTTGGTCGCGATCTCCCAGACGCTGGCCGCGCTGACGAGACTGTCGATGTCCACGTCGGCGATGCGCTCGGCGACAGCCGACGGGATCGCCTCACGGGCACCGAGGAGGAGCCACACGACGACATTCGTGTCGAGCAAGAGCTTCACCGGGTGAGACCAGCGAAGTCGTCGAGGGGAGCGTCGAAGCCTTCGGCCATGGAGCCCTTCAGGTCTCCCCAGATGGAACGCGTCTCCCCCAGAACCGGCGCCGGGCTCAACACCGCCACGCGAACGGAACCGCGGCGGATCACCACCGTCTCGCCGGCTTCGACCCTGCGAAGCAGCTTGGAGAGGTGGGTCTTGGCTTCCTGCACGGTGACCTCCATGCCTAAGGGTAGGTCGACCAAGTTGACTTGGTCAACGTCACCTCAGCGGCTCACGGCGAGCCGGTCGGGCAGGCTCAGCCGTGCCAGGGTTCGCCACGTCTGTCGGATCTGCCGGTGCAGCGGGCCCGAGGTGTACTTCAGGCCGTACCGCTCGCAGATCTCGCGCACGCGGGGCGCGATCTGGCCGTAACGGCGCGAGGGCATGTCGGGGAACAGGTGGTGCTCGATCTGGTGGCTGAGGTTGCCGGTCATGATGTGGAACAGCTTGCCGCCCTCGAGGTTGGCCGAGCCGAGCATCTGCCGGACGTACCAGTCGCCGCGGGTCTCACCCGCGATGGCCTCCTCGGGGAACGACTCGACCTCGTCGGGGAAGTGCCCGCAGAAGATCACCGCGTGCGCCCAGATGTTGCGGATCGTGTTCGCCAAGGCGGTCCCGACCAGGGCCTGCACCCCCGAGCGGGTGGCCAGGTGGGCGACCAGAGGTGTCCCGGCGTAGTCCTTGGCGATCATGCGGGCGACCTTCACGCCGAGCGCCTTGAAGTCGTCCCGCAGGGCGCCCTTCGACTTGCGCCCCGCCTTCACCTCGTCGAGCTCGAGGTCGTAGATCGCGATCGCCCACTCGAACAGGGGCGCGATGAGGGCGTTCATCGGCAGGTTGAACAGGAACCGCGGCTCCCACTCCTGCTCGCGGCTGACGCGCAGCACCGAGTAGCCGACGTCGCGGTCCTTGCCGACGACGTTGGTCCACGTGTGGTGCACGTCGTTGTGGGTGTGCTTCCAGCCCTTCGCGGGGGCGACGAAGTCCCACTCCCACGAGGTGGAGTGGATGTCGGGGTCGCGCATCCAGTCCCACTGGCCGTGGATGACGTTGTGCCCGATCTCCATGTTCTCCAGGATCTTCGCGACGGCGAGCATGCCGGTGCCGGCTGCGAAAGCCAACGGACGCCGCGCGCCCACCAGCAGCAACCGCCCGGCCACCTCCAGCATGCGCTGGGTCTGGATCATGCCGTGGATGTAGCGGGCATCCTCGGCGCCGAGGGAGTCCATGACCTCGGCCCGCAGAGCGTCCAGCTCGCGGCCCAGTTCGTCGATCTGTTCACGCGTGAGGTGGGCGGCGCCGACGGGGCGCGGGGGCGTCCGGTCGTCGAGGGTGGCGAGGGTCATGGTGTCTCCCAGGTGTCAGGCGTCGAGGTGCACGTCACCCGCCGCAGCGGAGACGCAGGTGCGGATCAGGTCGCCGGGCTCGCCGTGCACCTCACCGGTGGTGAGGTCGCGGACGCGTCCGACGTCGAGCTTGGTCAAGCAGGTGCGGCAGATGCCCATGCGGCACCCGCTGGGCAGGGGGACGCCGGCCGCCTCACCCGCCTCCAGCAGGGGCGTGGCGCCGTCGACGCGGACCTCGCGGTCGGAGCGGGTGAAGGTCGCGACCCCGCCCGAGCCGGGTGGCCCGGCGACGCGGGACACGCTGAAGCGTTCGATGGTCAGGTGCTCGCCGGCGCCCTCGGACGCCCACAGCCGTTCGGCGTCCGCCACCAGTCCCTCGGGGCCACAGACGTAGGTGGCGCGGTCGCGCCAGTCGGGGCACAGCCGGTCCGGGGTGGCGACCGAGGTGAGGTCGAGGCGTCCGGATTCGCCCGACAGCCACAGCACGTGCCGGACGCCCGGCGCAGACTCGGCGAGGGCGTCCAACTCATCGACGAACAACGCGTCGGCGCGCGTGCGCGCGGTGTGCAGGACGACGACGTCGGTGTCGGGGCGGCGGGCGGCGAGGGTGCGCAGCATGGCGATCACGGGGGTGACGCCGCTGCCGCCGGTGATCATGAGCAGGGGGCGCGGGTGCTCGGGCAGCACGAACTCACCCTGTGGCGGGTCGAGGTAGAGGATGTCGCCGGGCCGGACCTGCCGCACCAGCGCGCCCGAGACGCGGCCGATGTCGGTGACGGTGATGGCGGGGTCCTGCCCGGGCGCGGTCGACAGCGAGTACGACCGCCAGTGCCGGACGCCGTCGATCTCGACCCCGACGCGCACCCACTGGCCGGCCTGGTGCTGTTGCCAGCCGGGCGCCGGCCGGAAGCGGACGGTGGCTGACCGGGGACCTTCGGCGACGACCTCGGTCACGCGGGCGCGCGGCTGCTTGCTGGAGAACCGTGGATCGATGAGTGCAGCGATCTCGTCGAGGTGCAGGGGGTAGGTCAAGGTGGAGACCGCGTCGGTCAACGGACGTAGCCAGCGCATGGATCCCCCCTCGTCGATCCTCGTCCCTACGCATGCGTAGGTAGTGCCCAGTGTAGGGGGCCGCGCAGCACGGCGGGCGGCCACGTGTGCGTGATCCGGGCTGGTGCGGAAACATGGTGGCCGAGCAGGCGGCCGGATCGGCGCGCCACGACGAGGAGGTCTGGGGTTATGGAGAAGTTCATGCTGGAGGGGCACAACCTCGGGCTGGACCTGATGCGCGCGACCGAGGCCGCCGCGCTGGCCGCGGGCCGTTGGGCCGGCCGCGGTGACAAGGAGTCCGGCGACAAGGCCGCCGTCGACGCGATGCGATCGATCCTGAACCAGGTGCGCATGGCCGGCACGATCGTCATCGGCGAGGGCGAGAAGGACGAGGCCCCGATGCTCGCCAACGGCGAGAAGGTCGGCACCGGCTGGGGCGACCGCATCGACATCGCCGTCGACCCGGTCGACGGCACGCGTCTGCTGGCGTGGGGCATGCGCAACTCGATCGCGGTGCTCGCCGCGGCCGAGGGCGGCACCATGTACGACCCGCACATGTGCTTCTACATGGAGAAGTTGGTCGTCAGCGCCAACGCTGCCGACGTCATCGACCTCGACGCCCCGATCGCCGACAACATCCGCAAGGTGGCGGCCGCCGAGGGCAAGGACGTCTCCGAGATCGTCGTCGGCGTCCTGAACCGCGAGCGTCACAACGACCTGGTGCACGAGATCCGCGAGGCCGGCGCTGCCACCCGCATGTTCACCGACGGTGACGTGGCCGCCGCCGTGGCCGCCGCGACCCCCGGCGTGAAGATCGACATGATGGCCGGCATCGGTGGCAGCCCCGAGGGCGTCGTCGCCGCCTGCGCGATGAAGTGCCTCGGCGGCCGCATCCTCGCCCGCCTGCACCCGACCACCGACGAGGAGCGCCGTCGCACGGCCGAGGCAGGCTTCGACGTCGACCGCGTGCTCGACACCAACGACCTCGTGAAGTCCGACAAGACGCTGTTCGTCGCGACGGGCATCACCGACGGCGACCTGGTGGATGGCGTCCGCTACCTGCCCGGTGGCGACGCGCGCACCCACTCGGTGGTCATGCGGTCCGAATCCGGCACCGTGCGGTGGGTCGAGGCCCACCACCAGCTCGAGAAGGTGCGCGCCTGGCAGCAGCGCCACGGCAGCTAGGGCACGACGACGGCCCGTCCGTCGATCTTGCGCTCTGTGCGATCTGCACCAGTTCCATCAACTCAAGGCGTGAGCTCCACGCCCACCGCCGTCTGCCAAGTGAAGAATCAAGGGAAATCTCAGCTTTGGGCGTAGATTTTACTGTCTGGCGCGGGGTATCGTCCGGGAATGGTTGACACGATCCCACCCGCAACAGTCGCGCCCGACCAAGTGTTCAGCACCCTCGAACGCCACCTGCTCGTCGATGGCATGCCCTTGGTCCTCGACCTCAAGCGCTCGCAGGGAACGACGCTGGTCGACGAGGCGACCGGCGACGAGTTCCTCGACATGTTCACCTTCTTCGCCTCCAACGCGCTGGGCATGAACCACCCGGGCCTGACCGAGGACGAGGTGTTCAAGGAGGAGCTCCTCGAGGCCGCGCTGAACAAGCCGTCCAACTCCGACATCTACACGGTCGCGATGGCGCGCTTCGTCGACACCTTCGCGCGCGTCATGGGCGCCCCCGAGATGCCGCACTACTTCTTCATCGAGGGTGGCAGCCTCGCCGTCGAGAACGCCCTCAAGACCGCGTTCGACTGGAAGTCGCGGCTCAACGAGCTGCAGGGCCGCAGCCCCGAGCTGGGCACCAAGGTGATGCACCTGACCGATGCCTTCCACGGCCGCTCGGGCTACACCATGAGCCTCACGAACACCGACCCCAACAAGATCGCGCGCTTCCCGAAGTTCACCGACTGGCCGCGCATCGACTCCCCGTTCTGGGCGGAGGAGCGCGACATGGACGCCGTCGAGGCCGCCACGCTCGCCCAGGCCGAGGCGGCGTTCGCGCAGCACCCGCACGACGTTGCCGCGTTCATCATGGAGCCCATCCAGGGCGAGGGCGGCGACCACCGCTTCCGCACCTCGTTCCTGCAGCAGATGAAGGACCTCTGCCACGCCCACGACACCCTGGTCGTGTTCGACGAGGTGCAGACCGGCGGCGGCATGACCGGGACGCCCTGGGCCTGGCAGCACTACGGGGTCGCCCCCGACGTGATGAGCTTCGGCAAGAAGCTGCAGGTCTGCGGCATCACCGCCGGCGGACGCGTCGACGAGGTGCGCGGCAACGTCTTCGAGACCTCGTCCCGCATCAATTCGACGTGGGGTGGCAACCTGACCGACATGGTCCGCTCCCGGCGCATCCTCGAGGTCATCGAGGCTGACGACCTCATGGCCAACGCCCGCACCGAGGGGGAGTACCTCCTGGGCCGCCTCCAAGAGCTCAGCGCCCGCCACGCCATCGTCGGCAACCCGCGCGGCATCGGCCTGATGTGCGCGATCTCGCTGCCCGACAAGGCGATCCGCGACGAGGTGATCCGCCGGCTGGCCGCCGACGAGAAGATCCTCATGCTGGGGTGCGGCGTCCGGTCGCTGCGGCTGCGCCCCCCGCTGACCGTGACCCGCGGCGTCCTCGACCGTGCGGTGGACGCGCTCGACCGGGTGCTCACCGCGATCGCCCGCTAGGAAGGGGACCATGTACGACACCCACGCCCTGCGCGCCGCCTTCGCGCGGCACCTGTCGGCCATGTACGGCACCGAGGTGCCGGCCTACAACACGCTCGTCGACACCTCGACGGCGGTGAACTCAGATTTCGTGGCCGCGCACCCCGAGACCGCCGAGCGGCTCGGCTCCATCGACCGCGTCACCGCCGAGCGGCACGGGGCGATCCGCGTCGGGACTGCCCGCGAACTCGCGCGGGTGGCCCAGGTCTTCGCGGCCCTCGCCATGGAGCCCGTCGGCTTCTACGACCTGCGCGGGGACGCCGCCACCAGTCTGCCGATTGTCTCGACCGCCTTCCGGCCGACGACGAAGGAGGCGCTGGCGAAGAACCCCTTCCGGGTGTTCACGTCGGTGCTCGTCACCGACGATCGGCGCTACTTCGACGCCGCATTGCAGGAGGAACTTGACGCGTTCCTCGCCCAACGGGAGCTGTTCCCCGACGAGGTCGTGGCCCTCGCCGCTGGCGCTGAGCGCGAGGGTGGGCTCGACGATGACGACGCGGAACGCTTCCTCCGCGCGGCCACCGCGTGCTTCGAACTCACCCAGGAGCCGGTCGACCGGGCCTGGTACCAGCGGCTGGCCGCGATCTCGGGAGTGGCCGCCGACATCGGG
Organism: uncultured Propioniciclava sp.; assembly: GCA_937872005.1. GTDB lineage: Bacteria > Actinomycetota > Actinomycetes > Propionibacteriales > Propionibacteriaceae > Propioniciclava. The sequence goes on along the minus strand of CALMPQ010000405.1, from coordinate 11 downwards.
GGCGTGCCGCG
>CALMPQ010000404.1 GCA_937872005.1 uncultured Propioniciclava sp. | reverse complement strand
GCGCTGCGATCGCCGCACCAGGCTGCCGCCGGCCTGGGTGTCGGGGCGGATGTCGATGCGCCACCCGGTGAGGCGGGCGGCCAATCGGGCATTCTGGCCCTCGCGGCCGATCGCGAGCGAGAGTTGATAGTCGGGCACGATCACGCGCGCGGCCTTGGCGAACTGGTCGGTCACCGTGACGGAGGTCACCTTCGCCGGGGACAGGGCTTCGGCAACGAACTGGGCGCCGTCCTCGGACCAGTCGATGATGTCGATCTTCTCGCCGCTCAGCTCGTTCATCACGGCGCGGACGCGCTGCCCCATCGGGCCGATGCAGGCGCCCTTGGCCGAGACGTTGGGGTCGTTGCTCTTCACGGCGATCTTCGTGCGGAACCCCGCCTCGCGGGCGACGGCCTTGATCTCGACGACACCCGAGGCGATCTCGGGGGCCTCGAGGCGGAACAACCGCTGCACGAGGTTGGGATGGGTCCGCGAGACGACGACCTGCGGACCCTTGGGCTCGCGGCGCACCGCCACGACGTAGACGCGGATGCGGTCGCCGTGGTTGTACTTCTCGTTCGGCACCTGCTCGGCCGGCGGCATGATCGCCTCGAGCGGGCCGAGGTCGACGCGCACCGTGCGCGAGTCGCGGTCGGCCTGGACGACGCCGGTGACGATGTCGCCCTCCTTGGCGGAGAAGTGGCCGAACTTCTGCTCGTCCTCGGCCTCGCGCAGGCGCTGGAAGATCACCTGGCGCGCCGTGGCCGCCGCGACGCGGCCGAAGCCTTCGGGGGTGTCCTCGTACCAGCCGACGACGACGCCCTCCTCATCGACCTTGGGCGCCATCACGGCGAAGCGACCGGTCTTCGTGTCGAGCTCCACGCGGGCACCACGCTCGGCGCTCGTCGACTTCTCGTAGGCGTTGAGGATCGCCTCCTCCATGGCACCGACCAGCACCTCCATGGGGATGTCCTTGTCGCGCTCGAGGGCTCGTAGCGCCGCCATGTCGATGTCCATGTTCACTCCTCGTCCTCGTCGTCCAGTGCGTCCTTGCGGAGCTCGGCCTGGACGACCGCCCTGCTGATGTCGGTGAACGCGACGTGCCGCTCGGCGCCGTCGGCGTCCAGGTCGATACCCTCCGCGTCGGTGGCGCTGATCCGCCCGGTCACCGTGCCGTCGGGCAGGGTGAGGGAGACGAGGCGTCCGACATTGCGGCGGTAGTGCTTCGGGTCGGTGAGGGGGCGGCTCACCCCACGCGAGGAGACCTCGAGCGTGTAGGGGGCGTTCCCGGTCGCGTCGGACTCGTCGAGCACCGCCGAGATGGCGCGTGTCGCCTCGGCGATCTCGTCGAGACTGGGTCCGCGGCCCTCGGGGCCATCACCGTCGAGGTAGACCCGCAGGACGCTGCGCTTGCCTGCGCTGGCGATCTCGATGCGATCCACCTCGAGTCCACACTGCTCGACGACGGGGCCCACGACCGCCTCGATGGCCTGCTGCTTCATGGTGCTCCGTTCCTGTTGTGGTCGTGCAGTTGTTCGGCCCAGTGTACCTGTAGCCTCGCACCGTGCTGAGTCGTCGGGTCCTGTTGGGTGCTGCCGCGCTGGCCTCAGTGACCGGCTGCGGCGTGTTCCCCGGCATGCAGGAGCCCCGTATCGCACCGCCCCCCGACCCTTCGGTCCCCGGACACGCGGCTCTGGAGTCCCTCCAACGGGCGATCAGTGAGGCGGGCTCGGCGACGTTGACCCGGGCACAGGCCGACCTGCGGGGCTGGGCGGCCGACGTGAACCGGGACCAGTTCGAGGCCACGTCGCTCGCCTTCACCAGCGGGGCCTCCCCGACGCCGAGGGCGGGTGCGACGCCCACGGACCTCCAGCCCCTCTCCCTGGCCCTCGGGGAGGCGCAGAAGGCCTTCACCACCCAGGCCCTCGACGCGACCACGGCGCGACCGCTGGTGTGGGCGTCCATGGCAGCCTGGTGCGCCGGCGTGGCCGCCCAGCTCCCCGAAGCACTGGGGGCGCGGGAGCCGGCCCGGGGCGTCCTGCTGCCGGCGCCGCAGGAGCCGGAGGTGGCCGCGCAGGCCGCCCTCGACGCAGCCTCGGCGAGCCTCTACGGCTTGCAGGTGGCCGCCGGCGCGCCCGGGCTCACCGAGCAGGAGACCACCGCCCTCCGCGAGCGGAGGACGTTCTGGTCGAGCCTCCGGGGAGACCTGAGCGGACTGATCCGCGAGGACGGCGCCACCCCCACGCCGGCACCGCCGTGGTACCAGGTCGAGCGGGTCGGTGATCCCGCCGCGGCGCGCGCGCTGGTGGCGCGGCTGCAAGCCACGGCGCTCCCGGTGTTGGGACGCTCGCTGGCGCACGGCCCGGCCGAGCTGCGGCCCGTCCTCGCGGAGGCGCTGGCCGACATCGCCGCCGACGTCCCGCGCTGGGGCGGGCTGCTGGAGCGCTGGCCGGGGCTGCCCTCGACCTGACCGGGCTCAGAGCAGCCCGGCCACCATGTCCCAGGCCAGCTTCAGCCCGAGGGCCACGATCACGACCAGGAACACCTTGCGGACGAACTGGTTCCCGTGGCGCAGCGCGAGCGAGGCGCCCAGGAACCCGCCGACGATGTTCGCCGCGCCCATGGCCAGGCCCAACCCCCACAGGATGTTGCCCGACAAGCCGAACACCAGGATCGCCGCGACGTTGGTGGTCAGGTTCGCCACCTTGGCCAGCGCCGTCGAGGTCAGGAAGTCGAACCCCATGATCGCCACGATGAGGATCAGGAAGAACGAGCCCGTCCCGGGGCCGATGAAGCCGTCCCACAACCCGACGACGAGGCCGATGAAGGCCAGCCACGCGAACCCGCGCCACCCCGCGTGCCGCACCTCGTGCTTCAACCCCAGTGCTGGACGCCGCCACGTGTACCAGCCCACGCCCACGATCGCCGCCAGCACCAAGGGCGTGAAGGCGGCCCGGTCCAGGAAGTGCGTCAGCTGCGCCCCCAGCGTGGACCCCAGGTAGGAGAACGCCACCAACGGGACCAGCGCCGCCCACGGGATCCTCACTGTGCGCAGGTACGTCACCACCGCCACGAGGGTCCCCATCGAACTGGGCACCTTGTTGGTGCCCGCGATGGTCGGCACCGGTGTGTCGGTGGGCAGCCCGATCAGCAGCGACGGCAACTGGATGAGCCCGCCCCCACCGACGATCGAGTCGACCAGTCCCGCGGCGAAGGACGCCGCGACGAGCAGGGCGATCGTCAGCAGGGGCAGCTCGAGGCCGGTCACCCCTTGACGAGGAGCGTCACGTGGTTGGCCACCACGTCGACGCCCATCTCGGTCTTCTCCCCCGTCGCACGGTCGCGCACCTCGACGACGCCGTCAGCCAGCGTGCGACCGACGACGACCGAGGTGGGCATGCCCAGCAGTTCGGCGTCGGCGAACTTCACGCCGGGGGACGCCTTGCGGTCGTCCAGCAGCACGCTGACGCCCGCGGCGTCCAGCTCATGGGCGAGCGACGTGGCGAACTCCAGCGCCGCCGCGTCCTTGCCCGTGGCGACGATGTGCACGTCGAAGGGGGCGAGGTTGCGGGGCCAGGCCAGTCCCTTGTCGTCGCAGGTCGACTCGGCCACGGCCGCGACGGCCCGAGAGACGCCCACGCCATAGGAGCCCATCGTCACCGTGACCAGCTTGCCGTTGGGGTCGAGCACCTTCAGACCCAGCGCCTCGGCGTACTTGCGGCCGAGCTGGAAGATGTGGCCCATCTCGATGCCGCGCGCCAGCGTGAGCGGGCCCGAACCGTCGGGGGCGGGGTCGCCCTCGCGAATCTCGGCGACATCCAGCACCCCGTCGGTGGTGAAGTCGCGCCCGCAGACCAGGTCGTAGACGTGCTGGCCGGGGGCGTTGGCGCCGGTGATCCAGCGGGTTCCGGGCACGACGGCCGGGTCGGTCAGGTACTGCACACCCTTGCCGTCGGCGTCCAGACCGAGGGCTCCCCCGTTCTGGGAGCCCGGGCCGATGTAGCCCTTCGCCAGCTGGGGCCACGCCTCGAAGTCGGCGTCGGTGAACGGCTCGACCTCGGCCGGGGTGACGGCCGCCTCGAGCCGCTTGGCGTCCACCTCGCGGTCACCGGGCAGGCCGATGGCGAGCGGGGCGCGCGAACCGTCGGGCTGGCGCAGCATGAAGATCACGTTCTTCAAGGTGTCGGCCCCCGTCCATGCGCGGTCGGCGCGCGGGAACCGCTCGTTGCTCAGCGCGACGAGGCTCTCGATGGTGGGCGAGTCAGGCGTGTCCTCGACGTGGGCGGCGGGGGCGTCCGAGGCGTCCACCTCGTCGGCCAACGGGCGGCGCACGGCCTCGACGTTGGCGGCGTACCCGCCGGGGCTGCGCACGAAGGTGTCCTCACCGATCTCGGCGACGGCCAGGAACTCCTCCGAGGCCGAGCCACCCATGGCGCCCGACATCGCCGAGACGATGACGTACTCCAGGCCCAGGCGGTCGAAGATGCGCTGGTACGCCACGCGGTGCTTGTCGTAGGACTCCTGCAGCCCGGCGTCGTCGATGTCGAAGGAGTAGGAGTCCTTCATCACGAACTCGCGCCCGCGCAGCAGGCCAGCGCGGGGCCGCGCCTCGTCCCGGTACTTGGTCTGAATCTGGTAGAGCGACAGCGGCAGGTCCTTGTACGAGGAGTACAGGTCCTTCACCATCAGGGTGA
>CALMPQ010000403.1 GCA_937872005.1 uncultured Propioniciclava sp. | reverse complement strand
GGAGGGGCGCCCTGGCGCACCTCTCGTCCCGCGCTGGTGCCACACGGGGGTGGCACCGCCCGACGCCGTCAGCCCGGGATGATCGCCACCTTGATCGCCTCCAGCGACCCCACCAACGCGAACGCCTGTTCCCACTGGGACAACGGCAGACGGTGCGTGACGATGCCTTCGAACCGCACCTGGCCAGCCTCCAGCAGCGCCAGTGCGCGCCGCCACGATCGGGCGGTCGAGGCGAAGCCTGACGACACGACCAGTTCCCGGTAGAGCATCAGGTCGTAGGGCAGCGACACCTCGCGCCCCACGATGCCCACCTGCACCACACGCCCCCCGGGGGCCGCACACTCGAAGGCCTGCACCACCGCTGGTGCCGCTCCGGCGCACTCGATGACGACGTCCCATGCCGCCTTCTCCGGTGTCGTCGTGGTCGCCACCCCGAACGACGTCGCCACCGCCAACCGGGCGGCATCTTGCGGCAGCCCCGAGACCGTCACCACTCCCCCTGCGGCCCGCGCCACTTGGGCCGCGAGCAGCCCGACGGCGCCGGGCCCGCTCACCAGCACCCGGTCACCCGGCTGCACGACCGCCGGATCCAGCATGCACTGGGCGACGCATGCGAGCGGCTCGGCGAGGAAGGCGTCCAGGGGGTCGACCCCCTCGGGCAACCGGTGCAGGTTCACCACGGGCACCACGACAGTCTCCGCGAAGCCGCCGTCCTCGAACGAGCCCAGCGAGCGCCGGTTGCGGCAGAGGTTGCGCCGGGTGTCCCGGCAGGGGTCGCAGGTGCCGCACGTCGTGAAGTACGTCTCGCACACCACGTGGGCGCCCACCCAGGCCGCATCATCGGCTGAGCCGACCTCCACGACCCGCCCCGAGATCTCGTGTCCCATCGTCACGGGTGGTTCGCTCGCGTACTCGTCGGCGGCGATGTGCAGGTCGGTGCCACAGACACCGGTCGCGGTGACGGCGACCCGCACCAGCCCGGGTTCCAGCGGGCGCGGGAGACGCTCCCCCAGCCCGACCGATCCGTCCTCGTGCTTGATCAGCGCCCGCATCAGACACCCGCCGCCAGGGTGCCGAGCCGCTCGGCCAGCCGCTCGGACGACAGGCCCGCCTTGTCGAGCAGCCACGCATTGGGCGCCGACTCCGACCACGCGTCGGGCAGGCCGATCCGCTCGACCCGGACGCCGAGCCCTGCCCCGGTGAGGCCCCCACTGAGATGTGTCCGCCGACCGGTCCCGACTCCACCATCAAGAGTCCGTGCGCGACACCCCTCCCCCGAACCGCCGCCTCAGCCGTCCGCGTGCCCGGCCCGACGATCGACGAAGTAGCTGTCGTCCATCGCCGGGTCGGGCGCCACCGGCACGAACTGGCGCCGCAGGTGGTCCTCGACCCACTGGCGGCCGGCGACGGCCTCGCGGGCCTCGTTGACCTGGTCGCACTGGTCCTGGTTGAGGTAGAACTCGATCTCCTCCACCGCGCGGTCGGCGCGGTCGAAGGCCTCCAGGTCCTCCCCCTCGACCGAGCGGGCGACGAGCCGGTCGACGACCCGCTGCACCGTCTCGCGGCGCAGGCGCCGCTTGAGCTTGGGCAGCAGGTCGATCTTGCCGTCCTCGCTGACGATGATCACCATCGAGCCGCGCCCGCTGCCGGCCAGGTACCGGATCGCGGAGTTGTAGCGGGCCCCGCGTCCGGAGTCGCCGGTGCCGGTGGCGAGCCCGTCCAGGATGACACCCACGGCGTGCACGCGACCGTCCGGACCCACCAGCACCGCCCCGTCGATGCCGGTCGCGGCGGTGAGCACCCGCCCGGACAGGCGCGTCGGCCCGATCGCGTGGGCCTGCGGCAGGAGGCGGTCGGCCTCGGCCGCGGCGTCCGGGTGGACGACGAGCATCGTGCCATGCGACTGCTTCGCGCAGGCGACGGCCATCTCCCACAGGTGGCGCGCGTTGCGCGCTCTGGCTTCGGGGAACACCCGGTCGACCGTGTGCGCGAACTCCTCCTCGTCGAGCCGCTCGCGCGGCAGATGGGGCAGCCCGTTCTCGACGCGCAGCAGGGGCGTGGCTTGGTGCCAGAGCTCCCAGGAGCCGTTGCCGCTGATGCGCGCGGTGAACACGTAGTCGGAGTCGGCGTTGTAAGCCTCACCCAGCGAGCCGAGGCCGAACACCTCGCGTCCGTCGCAGAGCAGGTGCAGATCGGGGGCCGACATCTCCAGCACCTTGCGGAACGAACTCGTCAGCCCCACCGGCACGGGGTGCTCGAGGGCGAGCTCGACGACCAGGTCGGGGTGGTCCTGCTGGGCGAGCAGGATCGACCCCGAGCCCGCGCGGCCCTCGTACGGCTGGGCCGACACTGCGTCCAGTGCATGCCGGACGCCGTAGGCCAACTCCTGCCCCACCCGCTGCACCAGCGTGCTCACGAAGGTGTCGGATGCCGACCGCAGCAGGGCGTCCGGGTCGACGCTCACGCGGGCGCCGGGCACCTGGCGGTCGAGCTCACGGGACGCCGCGTCGAGCACCGCGTGCACCGCAGCCTCGGGGAACGACCGCGGCGAATGGTCGGCGGCCGGAGTGCGGCGCAGGCGGGCCAGGTCGTTCCAGTGGTCGGCGTGGATACTCACGGCCGGCACGACGAAGAAGTCGCCGACCTCGACGCCGATTCCCGCGAAGTGCACCCGCTCCCCCGCCCGGGACGCCTCGGCCAGCCGCTCGGCCAGCACCTGACGACGCACCTGCGACTCGGCGGCCTGCAGCGCGACCGGGTCATCACCGGCCTCGCGGCGGGCGGCCGAGCGGCGGAAGCGCTGGTCGGCGCGCTCGAGGGCGTCGGCGAGCACCTCACGGTCGTAGTGGCCGCGCGGGGGCTCGATGCTGATGCGCCCCTCGGTGCGGTGGAACCCCACGAGGTAGGCGCGCGGGTCGATGTTCGCACCGGCTCGGTCGAGCACCTCGTTGGCCAGGTGCTCCAGTGACCACCGGAATCCGGCCTGGTGTTCCCACATCCCCACGGCGGAATGGTGTCAGTCGAGGATCGTTTGCGCTAGTCAGGGTGAGCGCGATCCGTCCGCGCCCCGGAGGATCAGTTCTTCACGATCCAAATGCGAGCGTTGTCGCGACCCCCTCGGAGAAAGGGGATCGAACGGTTACCCGACATCAGCAGGTTCACGCCGCCGTAGTCCGCGTTGTAGCCCTCGACCGTGCCGCCCTCGAATCGATCCGCGTTCACCTACTGCAGATGAACCCGCTTCCCCAGCAGGCTCGGCCCAATCTGCTCCCAGCCCACCTCCAGCGCCCAATCAGGCGCGGGCCCCGCGCTCTGCGCCTGCGGGGTAGGTCGGTCAAACAGCCCCATCTCCCATGCCTTTCCTCTGGGTCAACGAATGAGTCGAGGCTATCGAGATCTGAGGTTCCAGCCCGCTCGGGAACCAGCCACATGTCCGGGAACTGTCCGCCAACGTCGGTCTCAGCCGCTCGGGCCCACTGCGGCGGCCGAGGAAGGGGCACGGTGCTGAAGGAAAGTGGAGCGGGCGACGGGAATCGAACCCGCGTGTCCAGCTTGGGAAGATGGATGAACTGAGCGCGTGCGACACTGTTTCGCCTTGAAACTGTGTCCTTGGGGTACCTGCTTGGACCCCGTGGAGCTAGGGCCTTGGGCACGGATCTCTGGTCTTGTTCGATTTCGCGACGGCCGGGACATCGTCCGCTTGGCCGCCGGCCTCGATGGGGTCCAGCCCGCCCGGAACCCGGGATACGCTCGTTCCCATTGTCCCTGTGGGAGGGTGGGATGGTGAACCCCGAAGACCTGCCGGCCTACTCCGACTTGATCCTGCCAATCGTGCGAGCGGTTGCGAAGCTGGGCGGATCTGCCACAGCTCGTGAGATCACGACCCAGGTGCTGGAGGACTTGGCCCCCACCGACGAGATGCTCGCGGTTGCGCACGCCCATCGGCCCGAGTCGTCCGTCTATCTGGAGCGCGTCCAGTGGGCACGCTCCTACGCCAAGCTCATCAGGGCACTCGAGAGCCCCAAGCGTGGCGTCTTCCTGCTGACCGCCTTGGGCAAGGAACTGCTCGCGATGCCCTTGGCAGAGGGCCAGCGGCGTGCGTTGGAGCTGGACCGCGAGTTCCGACGCAATCGCCCGAAGCGCGTGAAGGAGAAGGCCGCTACCGGCGTCCCTGTCGACACCGAGGAGGTCGTCGATGACATCGACGAAGAGGAGGCCATGCTGGCGGCCGAAGCTGGCGCCCCTGTCGCCGAACGATGGCAGGATGTCCTGCTGGCACGACTCCACCGACTGAGCCCCGACGGTTTCGAGGAGTTTGTCCTGTACCTGCTCAGGCTGTACGGCGTGGAACTCGAGCGCGTCGGTGGAAGCGGCGACGAGGGCATCGACGGCATTGGTACGGCGCCACTGAGTCCCGTCCTGTCGTCACGGGTCGCAGTCCAGGTCAAGCGATATGACCCCAACGGCAAGCCTGTTGGCCGCGAAGTGGTTGCCCTCTTCCAGAGGGACGCCCAGACCAAGGGCGCAGAGCGCGCCATCCTCGTCACTCTGGGGAAGTTCACCGAGCCGGCTCGCAGGGCGGCTATCGTCACGGCACCTACGGTGGACCTCATCGATGGCGAACGCCTTGCGATGCTCGTCAACGAGCAGAAGCTGGGCCTGCGCAGCGTGATCCAAGTGGACGGGGACTGGTTCAACAGATTCGAGTGAGCCGACAGCCGTGGCTGCCCATTCTCATGCGAAGGACTCCTGAGCCGTTTGAATCACTTCTGACTTGACTACGCGTTCAGCGTCCCAGCGGGTGGCTCCAGACCGCCTGTTGCCCCAGGGGTGCCGGGTGCGCAGTCACTCGACGGCCCCTTCGCGGTGCGTCACTTGACATGGGCGTGAACGTCGTTCACACTGTACTCAGTCGTTCCCGTGAACGACATTCACAGGAGATTGATCGTGATGCAGTTCAGCCTTGTGGGACTTGCTGAGGTCGCTCAGCTCGCTGGCGTTCGGACGACTGTGGTCGCGAACTGGCGTGCCCGAGATCCTCGGTTC
>CALMPQ010000402.1 GCA_937872005.1 uncultured Propioniciclava sp. | reverse complement strand
CGATGCGGCCCAGCCCGCGTCCCGAGGGTTCGGTGGCGAGTTCGAGCACGTCAAAGGCCGGCTCCTCGTACGGGTGGGACGCCCGCAGCGCGACCAGCATCGCCCCCCGACGCGCGCGGGGCAGGACCACTTCGACGCGGGTCTCGGCGACCTCCTCGATGGCACCCACGCTCCCGATGGTCGGGTTCGCGCCCAGCAGGGGTCGGAAGGTGCCGGTGCCCGGTGACGTGAAGGCGCAGCGGTCGTAGTCGCCGATGGCGCCGGCACCCTCCGCGGCGAGGGCGTCGATGACGGCGTCCACGTCGGCGGTCGGCACGAACGTGACGAGCTTGTCGAGTGGCTCGGTGGCCACCGGGGCGAGGGGGCGCAGGTCGACGAGCCCTGCCGCGGACGCCAGCGCCTCGGCCACGCCGCCCGGCGCCGAGTCGGCGTTGGTGTGCGCGGCGAACTGCGCGATGCCGTGCCGGATCAGCGCGGTGACGACTCGGCCCTTCGGCTGGTCGGTGCGCACGGCGTGCAGACCGCGCAGCAGCAGCGGGTGGTGGCTGACGATCAGCCCCGCTCCCAGCGCGACCGCCTCGGCGACGACCGCGTCGGTGACGTCGACCGCGAACAGGACGTGGTCGACCTCGTCGTCGGGGTCGCCGACGGCCAGGCCGACCCGGTCCCAGTCCTCCGCGAGGCCCGGAGGGTAGGCGGCCTCGAGCCACCCGGTGATCGTCGCGACAGTCGGCATGGCGTCGAGGTTACCCACCCCGGAGTGCAGTTCGAACTGCACTCCCGAGGGTGTCAGCGCTCCTGGTTGTTCAGGGCCCGCACGGCGTCGTCGCGCCGTTCGATCACCAGCCGGCGAACCGACTCGGGGAGCTGCCGCTCGGCGAGGAAGGCGTCCAGCCTGTCGATGAACCCGCGGTCGGCCAACGGGCGCGGGAACAGCAGCCCGAGCACGTGCTGGCGGATCGTCGTCGAGGTGGTTGCCCACCGACCCTGCTGGGAGCCGATCGCGTCGACGACCTCGAGGTAGCGGTCCGCGTAGGGGGCGAGCAGGTCGTCCTGGTCGAGCTGCCAGAACTGGGCGCAGATCTGGAAGTGCGTCTCGTTGGGCGTGTCCTGCTCGGTGGCGGCGGCCCAGGCTGCGGCCTTGGCGTCGGCGTCGCGGGAGGCGGCCCGAGCACCAGCGGCCTTCTCGGCCCCCGTGGCCGTGCGGTCGCGTTCCGCCTCGGCGGCGATCTCGGCCTCGCCGGCGCCGCCGACGCGTGCGAGTTCGGTGAGGAGGCGCCAGCGCAGGTCGGCGTCGACGGCCAGGCCCTCGGGCACCTCCTCGCCGTCGAGCCAGGCGCGGAGCACGGCGGCGCCCGCCTCGTCGTTGACCGACAGCGCCAGTGCCCGTGCGAGCGACAGCTGGTGGTCAGAGCCGGGCGCGGCGTCCTTGAGCAGGCGGACCACACCGGCCGTGAACCGATCGGCCAGTGCTCGGCGGTCGGCGCGGGGCGCGTAGTAGTCGATGGCGGAGCGGGCCTGCAGCAGCAGGGCGTTGACCGCCGTCAGGTCGGTCTCGACACCGACGCCGCGGAGCACGAGCTCGACGTAGTCGGCGGCGGCCATCTCGCCGTCGCGGGTCAGGTCCCAGGTCGCGCCCCACGCCAGCGCGCGCGCCAAGGCACTGTCGAGCACGTGGACGTTGCCCACCAGCGTCGCGAGCGAGCGCGGGTCGAGGCGGATCTTCGCGTAGGTGAGGTCGTCGTCGTTCAGCAGCAGGAGGTCGGGGCGCCGCCGGCCCACGATGTCCTTCACCTCGGTGTACTCGCCGTCGATGTCGAACTCGAAGCGCTCGGTGCGGGTCAGGACGCCGTCCACCACGTTGTAGAAGCCCACCGCGATCCGGTGCCGGCGCAGCGTCGGCCATTGCTGCGAGGCCCACTGGCGGATCCCGATGCGGGTGAAGCCCTCGTCGGCGTCGGCGTCCCAGTCGGCGGCCAGGGTGTTCACGCCGGCCGTCTGCAGCCACTGGGTGGTGAAGAAGCCCAGGTCGCGGCCGGAGGCGACCTGCAGGTGGTGCAACAGGTCGTCGAGCTGGGTGTTGCCCCAGGCGTGCTGCTCGAAGTAGCTGCGCACTCCGGCGAGGAAGTCGTCCTTGCCGACGAACGCGACGAGCTGGCGCAGCGCCGAGGCGCCCTTGGCGTAGGTGATGCCGTCGAAGTTCAACTCGACGGCCTCGAGGTCGACCATGTCGGCGGCGATCGGGTGGGTCGAGGGCAGCTGGTCCTGGCGGTAGGCCCACGTCTTGCGGCTGTTGCAGAAGGTCGCCCACGGGTCGGCGCGGTCGTTGTACTTCGCGCGGATCTCGTCCTGGGCGAAGTGGGACGCCCACTCGGCGAAGGACTCGTTCAGCCAGAGGTCGTCCCACCACGTCATGGTGACGAGGTCGCCGAACCACATGTGGGCCATCTCGTGCAGGATCGTGTTGTCGCGGCCCTCGTAGGCGGCCACGGTCTGGCGCGACCGGAAGATGTACTCGTCGCGGAACGTGACGCAGCCGGCGTTCTCCATCGCCCCGAAGTTGAACTCGGGCACGAAGACCTGGGCGTAGTCCTCGAAGGGGTAGGGGCGTCCGAAGTGGTGCTCGAACACGTCGAAGCCACGCTTGGTCGTCTCGAAGATCCGGTCGGCGTCGAGGTGCTCGGCCAACGACTGGCGCACGTGCACCGACAGGGGGATCTCGCTGCCGTCGGGCCGGGTGTGGGTGTCGAACACCGAGTGGAACTCACCGGCGCACACGGCGGTGATGTAGGTCGAGATCCGGGCCGTGGGCGCGAACTCCCATCGGGCGAACCGGTCGTCGAGCGCGGTGGGCTCGACGGCGGGGGAGTTGGACAGCACGGTCCACTCCTGGGGGGCGTGCACCGTGAACTGGAACGTCGCTTTCAGGTCGGGCTGTTCGAACGTGGTGAACATGCGCCGGGCGTCGGCGACCTCGAACTGCGAGTAGAGGTAGGTGCGGTCGTCGGTCGGGTCGACGAAGCGGTGCAGGCCCTCACCGGTGCGGGAGTAACGCATCACGGCCGTGGTTTCGAGGACGTGGTCGCCCTCGCTGAGTTCCAGGGTGAGGTGCTCCCCGTCGAAGGCCTCGGGCCGCACGGGCTCGCCGTCGAGGGACGCGGAAATGACCTCGTCGGCGATCAGGTTGGCGTTGGCCACGCACGCGATCGAGCCGAACCGGACCACCGTGGTCGACGTGAACGTCGTCGTCGGGTCGGCCAGTGGCGTGCCGTCGGGGCGGCGACCGGTCAGGTCGACGACGACCTCGCACGCGTCGACGCGGAGCTGGGCGCTGCGGGCGTGGGCTTCGTCGCGGGTGATGTTGGCGCGGAACATGCAGGTGCATCCTCGGTCTGGCTGGCAGGGTGATCTTCCCACCCTAGCGGGCGGGCCCTCCGCTCGCCGCCCGCAACATTTCAGTGTCGTACCCGTCCCACTACGCTGGGGTCCATGACGCAGAAGGTTGATCTCTGGTTCGATCCGATGTGCCCCTGGGCCTGGATGACGTCCCGCTGGCTGCTCGAGGTGGAGAAGGTGCGCGACGTCGACGTGCAGTTCCACGTGATGAGCCTGTCGGTGCTCCACGACGGCCGCGACCTGGGCCCCGACTATCGCCGGGCGATGGACAACGGGTGGGGCGGCGTCCGCGTGGCTCTGGCCGTGGAGCGCGAGCACGGCCAGCAGGCGCTGCGCGACTTCTACACCGCCATCGGCACCCGCTACCACCCGGGGGGCGAGCCCAAGACCGATGACACGATCCGGGCCGCGCTGGTCGACGTCGGCCTGCCCGAGTCGCTGGCCGAGCTCGGGCACACGGGCGCCCATGACGACGAGCTGCGCCGCAGCCACCACGCCGGCATGGACGCGGTCGGCAACGAGGTGGGCACCCCCGTGATCCACCTCAACGGCAAGGGCCTCTTCGGGCCGGTCATCTCGCCGGCCCCCAAGGGCGAGCAGGCGGGTCGTCTCTTCGACGGGTTCGCGCTCGTGACCGAGTACGACGGCTTCTTCGAGTTGAAGCGGACGCGCACGGTCGACCCGATCTTCGACTGAGGTCTTTCACGCGCTTGGGGCCGTCGGCCAGACTGGCCCCATGCGCGTTCACATTGCGACCGACCATGCCGCGTTCGAGCTGAAGCAGTACCTCGTCAAGGAGCTGACCGCCCTCGGCTACGAGGTCGTCGACCACGGGGCCACGAGCTACGACGCGCAGGACGACTACCCCCAGTTCGTCCTGCCCGCGGCCGAGGCCGTGGCCGCCGAGCCGGGATCCCTCGGCATCGTGCTGGGCGGATCGGGCAACGGCGAGCAGATGGCGGCCAACAAGGTGAAGGGCATCCGGGCGGGCTTGGCCTACAACACCGTCATGGCCCGCCTGACCCGCGAGCACACGAACGCGAACGTGCTCAGCCTGGGTGGCCGCATGCAGAGCCTCACCGAGGCACTCGACATGGTGAAGGTCTTCCTCGAGACGCCGTTCTCCGAGGACCCGCGCCACGTCCGGCGCCTCGCCATGCTGGACGACTACGAGAACCGGGACCGCAGCTGATCTAGCGTGTGACCCGTGACCCACCTCCTCACCGACACCGCGCGCGGTCTCGGGCGCCTCTTCCGGGACGCCGCCCGCGTGCTCGCCGCCCACTGGCCCCAGCTCGTGGGGCTGTTCCTGCTCGGGTGGTCGGGACGCATGGCCATCCTGTGGCTGGTGGTCGTGGTCTCCGACTGGAGCCCGACCCTCGCCGTGCTGATCCTGCCCCTGGCACCCATGAGCACGCTGCTCTCCTTCGTGCTGATGATGCGCGCGATGGCGCCGACCCTGCCGGCCTTCCAGGGCATGGTGCAGCCGGCCTCGTCGACCAGCCGCTGGATCGACGACCTCACCGTCGCGGGTCAGGTGCTGATCCCGTTCCTCGCGGTGTACGCGTCGGCGGGTCTGCTGAAGCAGGACGTGCAGGTCTTCCTGTACGACAGCACGATCGATGAGTGGATGAACACCAGCGTCCAGAACATCGACTGGGGGCGCGCCGAGTACGCGCCCGGCTGGACCATCGTGCTGTTCGTCGTCGGGGCCCTGGCGGCGCGCAAGGTGATCACGGTGCTGGGCCTCGCGCAGCGCCACCTCGCCTGGGCCGGGGTGGCGGTCTACCTCGAGGTGCTGTGGATGATGACGTTGGCGAACGCATTCTCAGCACAGATCCAGTCGATCACCGACTGGGTGACCTCGCGCAGGCTCATCGCTGGACTCGTGGAGCTCTGGGAGACCGTGACGACCACCATCGAGGGCTGGCAGGACTGGGTGCAGGCGCCCTTCGCCGCGGTCGGCGCCCTGATCGGCAACCTCGGGTCGCTCGTGATCGTGCCGGTCGCGTGGCTGGCGATCGGGGCGTCCGTCTACGGCTACAAGCTGCGCCAGGACACGTTCAGGATCGAGACGCGCGAAGAGGTCACCGAGCGGATCAAGAAGATCCCGCAGCCGGTGCGTCGGGCCGTGAACCAGATCGTCGAGCCCGTGACGACGCCGATCCAGGACGCCCTCGGCGCGATCGGCAAGGTCGCCAGCGCGGGCGTCCTGCCGATGGTGATGTTCTGCGTCGTGTTCGCGATCGCCAACCAGGTGCAGGTGGCCTCGGCGTGGCTGGTCAGGATGCTCATCGGCCCCGGCCCCGCCCTGCGCACGCACGCGATGGAGCCCTACATCCAGCTCGCCGAGCGCCTCGTCTACTACGTGCTCGTCCTGGCCCTCATCGCCGCCGCGGTCAACGTCGTGGTGGCCGCCCAGGCGAGGACGGCCGAGACGAGGGACCAGGAAGCCACGGCCGGGTCGACGGCCGCTTCAGGGTAGCTGCAGGACCAGGTACTCCGGCCTGTCCCAGCCGATGCGCAGCTCAGTGGGTTCGGCATCGCTCGGCAGCCCTAGGGCGTAGGTCAGGCGCCACGTCGCCGGGCGCTCCTCGGGGGAGGGCACCAGCTGGCCGGTGAACGACTCGAGTGTCGGGCCCGGTGCGTCCTCGGGCACGCAGAACTGGAGTGCGTTGGCGAAGGTCGGCTCGCCGTCGGCGTCCACCTTGCCGCCCTGGTTCCCATAGCGGGGGCCTGCGGCGTCCGCGAGCTCGATCGTGCAGAACTGAAGGATCTGGTCGGGGGACGCCACGAACTCCAGCTCGATCTGCCACAGGGCTGCGCCGGGGGCGGGGAGGATCCCGTCCGAGCTGGGGACACTGCGGGCCGACACGATCGTGACCGTCACCTCCCGCTCCCGACGCACGTCATCGGAGCCGAGGAACTGGTGGCGCAGCGTGCCCGTGGGTGCGTGGGCCACGGTCGGCCGCGACCACTCCCACGGCAGGTAGAGCGTGACCAGCCGGAACGAGGAGGTGGCCACCGCGAGCAGGAGCAAGGGGGCCAGCATCAAGAGCCACAGGCGGTTGCGCCGCCACCACGTCGGGTTCGTCATCGTTCCACCGGCCGGGAGCTGTGGATGGAGACCTGGGCGTCGGTGGCCGCGAACTGCTCGGCGACCTCGGGTGTGATGCCCAGGTCGATCTCGGTGACATTGTCCCGGCTGTGCGACCCGTTCTCGGCGGGGATGGCCAGCACCAGGCCGACCAGCGCGTCGCTCGGCACCTCGAACGGGATCTGGCAGGTGACGGGCAGCCCGGGGTTGGTGGGGCCGCAGTTGCTCGGCAGGGGTGGGCTGCCCCCGAAGACACGCCCGTCGGTGGCGCGTACCTCGTTCTGGCTGCCCGCCAGGATGCCGGGCTCGGTCAATGGGACGAAGGTGAAGTCGACGATGACGAACACCCCGTCGGTGGCTGCCACCTGGCGGAACGCCTCGTAGCGCTTGGCGGCCTGCACCTTGGTCAGGGTGAACTCACTGTTGCGGAGCCGGACCGGTTCACCCACCGCACCTGCCACGGGGAACGGGTCGTCGCGGAAGTCGTCGGGGTTGGGCAGGTACTGGGTCAGCCACGAGCCGACGAACAGGGCCGCGACCACGAGCAGCACGGTGACCAGGCCGGTGCGGGTGAACCTCATGCCGGGGCGTCCAGCTCTTCGAGGGGAAGGGTGACGCGGGCGACCGGTGCCGGGTCGTACCAACCCCAGCCGCCGTCGAGCACGGACTGCCGCCAGGTCTGCTTGGCGAACGTGATCGTCACCTCGGTCGGGATGGGTTCGGTGAGTGCCTGCTGCCACACGACGATCGTCGACGTCGCGAGGCCGGGCTGGTAGGTGCGGGCGGGCAACCCGTCCAGCCCCCGCAGCAGGCTCGGGTCGTTGATCTTCGGGCCGCTGCGCAGTGGGGTGGTCTTGAGGCCGGCGGCGTCCAGGCTGATGGCCGGCGCGAGCTCGACGCCGCTGACGTACCGCTCGTGGCGGAGGGTGAGGTCGAGGGAGACCACGAGGTAGCGGTACCCGTCGGCTCGCGGGAGCGACGGCTTCAGTTCTTCGACGTGGCGGGCGCGACGGACCGTCACCTCCATCGGGGTGGCCACGATCTTCTCACCCACGGCGACCTTCGGTGTCTCGGGGCCCTCCACCCCTTCGACCGCCTGCCAGCCGCCGGCCAGCGCCACGACGCCGAGGAGGGCCACCGCGAGCAGCAGGCCGATGCGCTGCGGGGTGAGGATGTCGGAGACCAGCGCATAGCGCTTCCGCCACGGCTCCAGCCGTGACTTGGCGCGTTCGGGGGTGTGCTCGGCCACGTCCGGATCCTAGCGGGGGCGCGACTACACTGCCCGCCATGCCCGAGGGACACGTCACGCACCGCCTCGCCCGCGCCCTGACCGCGGAGTTCGGGGGGCGTCCGGTGTCGGTGACGTCACCCCAGGGGCGGTTCGCCGAGGCGGCAGCGCTGCTGGACGGTGGCGTGCTGGTGGGGGCCGACTCGGTCGGGAAGCACCTGCTGGTCGACTTCGAGCCTGGCACGGTGTGGATCCACCTGGGGCTGATCGGGAAATTCCTGTTCAACGAGGCATTTCCCCCACCGAACCCGACGACGCTGCGCCTGCGCATCACCGACGGACGCCTCGCCGCCGACCTGCGTGGCCCCCAGTGGTGCCGGCTGGTCACGCCGGGGGAGCGGGCTGCCGTGGTCGCCGATTCGGGGCCCGACCCGATCCGGTCGGACGCCGACCCGGAGAAGGCGTGGGCGGTGGTGTCGCGCTCCCGGAAGTCGATCGCGGCGCTGCTCATGGAGCAGAAGGCCTTCGCAGGGGTGGGCAACATCTTCCGCGCCGAGGTGTTGTACCGGCACCGGATCGACCCCTTCTTGCCGGGGAATCTGTTGCCGCGTGCGGTGTTCGACGCGATGTGGGGCGATCTGGTTTCGTTGATGCGGGCCGCGGTCGAGGTGGGGCGCATCGACACGGTGGCGTCCGACCACCTGCCGGAGGCGATGGGGCGTGACCCGCGCGTGGACCGCCACGGCGGCGAGGTCTACGTCTACCGCCGGGCGGAACTGCCCTGCCATGTCTGCGGGACGCCGGTGTCGTCGGCCGACCTCGGGGGCCGCAACCTCTACTGGTGTGGGGTCTGCCAGCCGGCGGGGGCGTCCGGCGTCGTGGAGGTGCCCGGCTCGTGAGCTGGGGCTTCGCCTGTTCCCTCACCGGGGGCGGCCGGGGGCTGTTCGTGCGCCGTGACCGGACGCCCGTGGTCGAGTTCGCGTTTGGCCTGCCCGGCGACCCGGTGGCCGGGTGGGAGCCGGATGAGACCGAGGCCCGGTTGACTCTCGCGGACTCCTTCACCGCCCGCTTGCGGCACCTCGGTGACGACGGCGGCTGGACGACCATGGTGTCGTTGGACAACACCGCCGACGTCGAGCGCGCGTTGCCGCCGTTGGGCATGGCCGTGACCGTCGCGCCCGGCTGGGCCGGCTGGTCGTGGACCTCCGACGTCGAGGGGTTCGTGCTGGTCGCCCCGGTTGATGCGTCGGGCCCGTGCCTGTTGGTGCGCGTGCGGCAGGGCTTCCTGCGCGCGGCGGCCGAACGGCCGGTGTTCACGGTC
>CALMPQ010000401.1 GCA_937872005.1 uncultured Propioniciclava sp. | reverse complement strand
CGACACGCAGACCCGCACACCTCCAAGCCCAGCACTTTCGAAACAGGTTCTAGGCCCTGGCCGCACTTGCGGACGAACGACAGGATCGAGTAGGCGCCGCCCTCGGAGCGGGTGCCGGTCTTCCACTCGCCGTAGTCGACGGTGTCGGCCTGCATCGAGAACATCAGGGCGTTCGTGCCACCCGAGCCGATGCCGAAGATGAACCAGGCCACGATCGCGGTGACCAGACCACCGGTCGGCACCACGGCCACGATGACGTAGCCGAGCACGGCGATGCCGGCGAACAGCACGTAGCCCAGGCGCTTGCCCAGGCGCACCGTGATGGTGGGCACGAAGGACGCGGCGAGGATCGTGCCGATCGTCTGCGCCAGCATCAAGAAGGTGAACAGCGTGCGGTCTCCGAGCACCGACCCCACGTAGTACATGGCGACGGCGTTCATGGTGAACATGGCGCCGAGCAGGAAGAATGCGCCCAGGCACAGGGTCAGCAGCGGGCGGTTCTTGCCGACCATCTTCAGGGTCGTCGACAGCTTCGACTTGCCCGGGCTCCGCGGCACGACCTCACGGGTGTTCAGGAAGCACACCATGTACAGCGCGATGGCCAGCGCGCCGAGGATGATGCAGGTGATCGTGAACTTGAACCGGACCTCCTCCATCGGCAGGTCCTTGATGCCCTGGAACTGGGGCGAGATGATCGCCGACAGCGCGACACCGGTGACGGCCGACGCGATCGAGCGAGCGCCCGAGAGACGCGAGCGGTCGAGCGAGTTCTGTGTCATGGCCGCCGACAGCGAGCCGTAGGGGATGTTCACGAAGGAGTACGCCAGCTGGAACGCCGCGTCGATGAGGAGCACCCAGATGAACGCCTGGGTCGGGCTCAGGCCGGCCGGCGTGCTGAACAGCAGCACCAGGGTGATGGCGAGCGGAGTCGAGCCCCAGAGGATCCACGGCCGCAGGCGGCCCCAGCGCGTGTTGGCCTTGTCCACGGTGTTGCCGGCCACCAGGTCGGCGACACCGGCCCAGACCTTCGTGACGGCGTAGATGGTGCCGGCCGCGGCGGCCGACAGCCCGACGATGTCGGTCATGTAGACCATCAGGAACATCGACGTCATCTGGAACGCGAGGTTGTTGGCAACGTCGCCCATCGCGTAGGAGACGACGCGACCGTTGCTGAGCGTCCCCTTCTGCTTGGTGGCCATGTGAGTGCCCTTCGTGAGACTAATCTGCACGGTAGACCTGCGCCGGGCCGCGCGCGGCCGATCCGAAAGATCCACGCCATTTCAGCAATACCCCCAACCAGAGAGGGATTGGACCATGCAGATCACTGTCGTCGGCAGCCACGCCTGGTCGCTCGCCCCCGAGCGCGGCACGGTCCACGTGCAGGTCGACCTCGAGGGTGACGACCGTGCGGCGACCAGCCGCTCAGCCGCCCAACTCGTGGACGCCCTCGCCCACGACCTGCACCGCCTCCGCCAAGGGGACGACGCCCCGCTCACCTGGTACAGCGTCGGACCGCTCGTCACCCGATCGTGGCGGCCGTGGGGGCCGGACGGCCAGCCGCTTCCCCCGCGCTACGGCGCCGGCGCGACGCTGAAGGCCAAATTCCGCGACTTCGCCGCACTGTCGGAGGTGACCGGGAGTTGGGCCGAGCGCGAGGGCGTCCAGTTGTCGCACGTCGAGTGGGCGCTCACGGACGCCACCCGCACCGCAACCGAGGCTGCCGCCCTGACCCGCGCCGTGGAGGAGGCCCGCACGCGCGCCCTGGCGATCGCCCACGCGGCGGGGTGGGCCGACGTCGAGCTGGAGGAAGTGGCCGACCCGGGGCTGCTGGTGGCACCGCCACCGCCCGGCGGCCCGATGCCGATGGCGGCCGGGCGCTCGATGAACCTGGCCTACGCCAAGGACGAAGCCGCAGGTGGGGGGCTGGCCCCCGAGGACGTCCGGGGCGAGGCCGTCGTGCACGCCCGCTTCACGGCCTCCCGCTGACGGGGAGCGCGGGTTAGGCTTCGGCCATGGACACGCTCGCCGAGTACGAGGTCGTCGACAACCCCGAGCGCCGGCGCTTCGAGGTGCGCCGGGGCCGGAAGGTGCTGGGCTGGTCCGCCTACGAGCAAACCTCTGAGCTCATCGTGTTCACCCACACCGAGGTCACGCCGAAGGAGGAGGGTCACGGACTCGGCAGCCTGCTGGTGCGCACGACCCTGGACCATGTTCGCGACCAGGGCATGCAGGTGCTGCCCGTGTGCCCGTTCGTGAAGGAGTGGATCAGCCGTCACGACGACTACGCCGACCTCGTCTACCACGGGCCGGTGCAGTAACGGCCCGCATCAGGCCTTGGGCGTGACGGGGCCCAGCACCACGTTCGCCCACGCGCCGTGCAGCGACTCCTGGTCGGACGGCTGGAACAACCCAGCCAGCACGTCGCGGTAGAGGCGTGACAGCTCGTGGGAGTTCGAGTACGACGACCCGCCGCACGCCCGGATCGACTGCTCGACCGCGTGCAGGGACGCCTCGGCTGCGGCGTTCTTGGTGGCGCTCAGCTTGGGGAGCCAGAGCATGCCGTACTCCCGGCCCTCGTCGAGCTCGCGGGCGGTCAGGGTGACCTCGGCGTGCGCGGAGTTCATGCGGATGGCCGCGTCGGCCAGCCGCCAGCGGATGTCGGGATCGTTGGCGTAGACGTCGTCGTTCTTGACCGAGCGGCGCTTCTTCACGTGAGCCGCGGCGACCTCGATCGCGCGGTCGCCGATGCCGAGATAGGTGGCGGCGAGCAGCGCCTCGAAATGGCTGAAGATGCCGAACACGATCGGCTCCAGGCTCGGGCCGGGCGTGACGACCTGGAGGATGCGGTCGGCCGCGGCCGGGGCGCCGGTGAGCTTGGTCGAGTTGGACTGGGTGGCGCGCATGCCGAGGGTGTCCCAGTCGTCGGCGATCTCGAAGCCGCCGGCGTCGCGGGTGAGGATGGCGAAGACGTTGCGGACGGCGTCCGGGTCGGTGCGGTCGGCGCCGAAGGTGAGCAGGCGCGTCCAGACCGGGGCGAGGCTGGTGAAGACCTTCTGGCCGTGGAAGGTGTAACCTCCCGCGCCGTCGGGGCGGGCCTCGGTGATGGACCCGAACAGGACCAGGTCGTTGCCCGGCTCGCTGATCGCGAACCCGAACACCTCTCCGGCGGCCGCCTCGCGGAGGATCGTCTCCCCCGCTGGGTTGCCGTTGGCGGCGAGATGGCGCCCGACGCCGACGATGATCTGGTGCATGTTGATGCCCAGCGCCGTCGCCGGGGACGCCTTCGCCAGCCGGGTCTGCTCGTTGGCGATCTCCTCCAGGGAGAGCCCGCCCCCGCCGAACTCGGTCGGCACGAACGCGGCGAGGTAACCGACCGCGCGCAGGTCGGCGAGGTCGGCGTCCGGGAAGATGTTGTCCGCGTCGACCTCAGCGGCCCGCGCGTGGATGCGGGCGAGGAGGTCGTCGGTCAGGAAGGTCATCGGGTTCCTTCGTCGTGGGTGGCTGAGCTTGTCGAAGCCCCACCTTAGGCTTCCCACCATGGACGCCGAGGTCGAGTTCGCGTTCGACGCCACCGTCGTCGAATGGCGCGGTCCTGCGCCGTTCTACTACCTCACGATGCCCGACGAGGTCGCCGAGGCGATTCACGACCTCGCTCCGATGCTCACCTACGGGTGGGGCTGCATCCCGGCCACGGCCCGCGTCGACGACGTGACCTGGACGACCTCGCTGTTCCCCCGCGAGGGCTCCTACCTGGTGCCGCTCAAGGTGGCGGCGCGGCGTCCGTTGGGGTTGGATGTCGGCGACACCTGCACCGTCACGCTCACCCTTCGCGGGAGCCCTGTGGGAGCGTGACCTTCTTGCGGGTCGCCGGCCGGCTCGGCGGCGGAACCACCGGGCCGACGTCGCCGTCGGGCGCGAGGTCGAGGTCGACGATGACGGGGGCATGGTCCGAGGGCAGCTTGCCCTTGCGGGCCTCGCGGTCGACCCAGGCGGCCCGCGCGCGTTCGGCCACCGAGGTTGAGGCGAGGATCAGGTCGATCCGCATGCCGAGGTCCTGATGGAACATGCCGGCGCGGTAGTCCCAGTAGGAGAACACGCGCTCGTCGGGCCACCGCTCACGCAGGACGTCGACCAGCCCGAAGGCGTCGAGGGCTTGCCTCTCGGGCGGGGTGACGTGCGTGTGGCCGATGTAGGCGGCGGGGTCGAAGACGTCGGCGTCCGCGGGGGCGATGTTCATGTCGCCGCACAGGGCCACGGCCTCTGGGCCGGCGTCGACTGCCGCGCGGAGGGCGTCCAGCCAGGCGAGCTTGTAGGCGTAGTGGTCGGAGGCCACCTCACGCCCGTTCGGCACGTACAGCGAGTGCACCCGAACGCCCCCGCAGGTGGCGCTGATGGCGCGGGCCTCGGCGCGTCCGTCGTACTCGGGGTGGTTGGAGAAGCCGCGTTCGACGTCATCGAGGCCGATCCGCGAGAGCAGGGCGACACCGTTCCACTGGCCCTGGCCGTGGTGGGCGAAGGTGTAGCCCCGCTCCGCGAGCGGCTCGGCGAGCAGCGTGGCGAACGCCTCGTCGCTCAGCTTGGTCTCCTGCAGGCACACCACATCCGGACGCCGCTGCTCCAGCCACGGCAGCAGCCGGGGCACGCGTTGCTTGACGGAGTTGACGTTCCAGGTGGCGATCCTCACCCCAGCGAGACTAGCCGGGGACGATCACACGCGCGGATCGGCCTCCGGGTCGGCCGGCTCGGTGGGCGCCGGGTTGTTGGTGTTGTTGGGCAGGCCGAGCTGGCCCTCGACCCAGTCGCCGGCCTGGTCGACCTGCGCGGAGTACTTGCCACCGGTCTTCTCGTCGACGAAGTCCTCGACCTTGTCGATGAAGCTGCGGGCGTGCTCGGGGTTCTGCTGGGCGTAGTCCTTCGCCTTGTCCACGTACTCGCCGGCGTTGCCGAACTGCTGGGGCTGGTCGCTCATTGTCCTCCCTTGTCGCGTGGTGCGCCATCAGGCGCGGTGGAGCACACGCTAGCCACCCGGGCCAGCCCAAGGGAATGGGTGCGAGTGATTGAAAGATCACATCTACTCGCGGGGTTGACAGCACAAATACACCGGGCATAGATTTCTGCCAAGGCAATTTCCTGCCTGATTCTCGAACCGTGGAAAGGTGGTGGCACCGATGATGATTCGCTTCGCAGGTACGCAGGCCGTGCCCGGCGATGGTCCGGGTCTTGCCACCACGCCGGTTCGACTCCGTGTCGCCGCGTGAGCGCGCCCGCTCCGCACTGACACGACTCTTTCCACCTTGGTGAGGCCCTGACGCCGACCGTGCCCGCGCGCGCTCATTGCGCTGCGCGTCGTTGATGGAGCACGTCCGAACACATTTGCGTGTATTTCGGTCGATTTTGTGCGCCATTTCCCGAAGGCTGACCCGCAGCCATTTCTGAGCTTTCTTTCGCATGCCCTTTTCCCGAGGGGAGGTGTCCCCATGTCCTGGTTCGCCGTCGTCCTGCACGCGGTGTGGCAGTGGCTGAACTCACCGGTCGAGCACCGGAGTCTGTACGACGACAAGCACGTGTCCGAGGCGGCCCGCTGGCTGTGGAACCGATGATGCCCACCACGCTCCCGATCTGATGCGCCCAGCGCATCAGGTCGGGAGCGTCTTGTTACCGTGGGGCGTGACCCTGCGGATCCACCCCGCGACCGCCGCCCGTTTCGACGACGTCGCGGCGATCCTCGCCCCCAAGAAGGCCGGCGCCCAGGGGTGCTGGTGCCTGAGCCACCGCCTCTCCCCCGCCGACAACGACGCGCTGAAGGCGCCGCATCGGGCCGAGGCGATGCTCCGGGTCCAGGCCGGGCACACCGGCAAGGGGGTGGGGCATGCCCTGCTCGAGGGCGCCGTCGAGCACGCGCACCCACCGCGCGAAGGTGGTCGAGGCCTACCTCCGCGCGGGCTTCACCGTGGTCGGCGACACCGGCTACACGGTGAACGGCCACGCCCGCGTGATCGTTCGGAAGACCCCCTGACGTCAGCCGGCCGACGGGTGGGTCATGTCCATCGGGACGACCCAGGCGTCGAACTGTTCCTCCGTCAACTGGCCCGAACGCAGGGCGGCCTCGCGCAGGGTGGAGCCGGTCTTGTTGGCGTCCTTGGCGATGGCGGCCGCGGCGTCGTAGCCGATGTGGCGGTTGAGCGCCGTCACCAGCATCAGGTTCGACGCGAGGTTCTCCTCGATCCGCTCCAGGTTGGGCTCCAGCCCCGAGACGCAGTGCTCGTCGAAGGAGGCCGAGGCGTCCGCGATCAGGCGGATCGACTCCAGCACAGCGTGCGCCATGACCGGCTTGAACACGTTGAGCTGGAAGTTGCCCTGCGAGCCGGCGAACGCGACCGTCGCGTCGTTGCCGAACACGCGGGCGACGACCATGGTCACGGCCTCGGACTGGGTCGGGTTCACCTTGCCCGGCATGATCGAGCTGCCCGGTTCGTTCTCGGGGATGCGGAGCTCGCCGATGCCGTTGCGGGGGCCCGAGGCGTACCAGCGCACGTCGTTGGCGATCTTCATCAGCGCGCCGGCCAGGGTGCGCAGCGACGCCGACACCTCGACGAGCGAGTCGTGGGCTGACAACGAGGCGAAGAGGTTCGAGGCCTGGCGGAACTCCAGCCCGGTCTCCTCGGTGATCTTGGCCGCGGTGAGGCGTCCGAAGTCGGGGTGGGCGTTCAGGCCGGTGCCGACGGCAGTGCCGCCGATGGCGAGGTCGCGGGCGCGGGCGTCCGCGGTGCGAACCCCCTCCAACGCGAAGTCGAGCTGCGCCACCCAGCCGCCGATGACCTGGCCGAGCGTGACGGGCGTGGCGTCCTGCAGGTGGGTGCGGCCGACCATGACGACCTCGGCGTACTCGGCCGCCTTGGCCGCCAGTACGTCGCGCAGCTTCTCCACCGGCGCATACAACCGGCCGTTCAGCTCCGAGACCACCGCGATGTGCATCGCGGTCGGGAACGTGTCGTTGCTCGACTGGCCCCGGTTGACGTGGTCGTTGGGGTGCACGGGGGTCTTCGAGCCGCGCTCGCCGCCGGCGATCTCGATGGCACGGTTGCTGACCACCTCGTTGACGTTCATGTTCGACTGGGTGCCCGACCCGGTCTGGAACACGACGAGGGGGAAGTGTGAGTCGAGGTCGCCCGCGATCACCTCGTCGGCGGCCTGCACGACCAGGTCGGCCACCTCGGCGGGCAGCTCGCCCAGCTCGCCGTTGGCCTGCGCCGCGGCCTTCTTCAGGACGCCCAGGGCTCGCACCATCGCCCGCCCCCACACGAAGGTGTCGCGGCCGATGTCGAAGTTGCCGATGGAACGCTGCGTCTGCGCCCCCCAGTAGGCGTCGTCGGGCACCTCGATGGTGCCCATGCTGTCCAACTCGTGCCGCATCAGGATTCGTCCTCCTCGTGGTCCGGGTCGGCCTTCGCGCCCAGTTCGCGGGCCGCCTGCGTGATCTTGCGGGCCAGGTCGACGTCACGGCGGCTCAGGCCGCCGACGTCGTGCGAGGTCAACCGTACGTCGACGTGGCCGTAGCGCAGGTCGACGTCGGGGTGGTGGTCGGCCGCGTCGGCGTCCCGGCCGATGGCGACCACGAGCTCCACGCCGGTCGCGAACGAACCGGTGTGGAAGCGCGCGGTCGCCGCGTCGTCGGCGACGCGCCAGTCGTGGAGCCCCTCGTGGGCGGCGAACTCGTCAGCGGTGATGGCGTCACTCATGACCCCATCGTCCGCTGTCGCGCGCGTTTGGCCAAGCCCTCGGCGGAAAGGACACAAGCCCTCGGCGGAAGGTCAGCCGCCGAGGACGTCCCGGAACCCGGCGATCGCGCCCCACGTCGTGGGGCCCATCTCGACCTGGGTGAGCAAGATGGTGATGCGTCCGGACGCCGGGTCGACCGCGTAATCCGGGCCCTGCCCGCCCGACCAGCCGTAGCGCCCCGACTCCTCGACGAAGACGCCGTAGCCCCAGCTGCCGTCCTTCCAGACGTCGGCGCCGAAGCTGTGCGGCGTCTTGGCCACATCGGGCACCTGGTCGCGGGTCATCGCCGCGACCGACTCCTCGCTGAGGAACCGCACCCCGTCGGACAGGCCGCCGTCGCGCAGCATCCGCGCGAACCGCAGGTAGTCGGACGCCGTGGACACCAGTTCCCCATGGGCCACGTCGAAGCCGGGGTCGCCGGCGTAGTGGCCGGCGCCGGCGGGCTCG